>VBOW01000064.1 GCA_005893275.1 Candidatus Eisenbacteria bacterium
GTGTCGTTCGCCAGCGCGCGGAGCGGCACACCGGCCAGGAGAGCCGCGACAACGAGGCACGTTGTTGCGCGCATCATTGCCTCTCCTTCTTCCGCACCAACGTCATTCCACATTTCGGGCACTTCGATGGGATGCTGTCGGTCACCTCTGGGTGCATAGGACAAACATAGAGAGCGGTTTGCTGCGTAGATCGGAGCGTCTGCGTTGACTTCGTTGAGGGCGGCGCCGGTCCGCCCTGCTTCTTTGCACCGCCACCGGATCCATGCTCGGGGCGGCTCGGGGATTTGAGGTGCTGTGGCGTGGTGGGGGTGGTCTTACTGTCCGCGGGCCGCTCGAATCCGGCAACCTCGACCGGCTGATCGAACTCATCCGGCCGCAGTCGGGAACCCGCGACATCGGCGGGCGCCTCCGCCGCACGCGGATTGGCCGGGTCGGACGCCGGCACTCGCGCCGGCCGGGCTCCCGCCCCACAGCCGGTGAGCATTGCCGCGAAGAAGAGCGCAGTGAGCCTCGGAACCTTTGTCATTTCCTACTGCTCTCCTCCTGCAGCCGTGCGCTCACGATGCGTCCGGTCGGCCCCGCGCTTCACACCGGGGCTACTTCTTCGTATTCACGCTCATGTCGGACGCAGCCTTGACCTCCGAAACGTCGATGCCCTTCATGCCGCCCCGCTCCAGGAGGGCGCCGCGGACCGACACAGTCTTACCGGCCATTCCCTTCAGGCTGTTGTAGGGGTCTGGGTTGTCATGGTTCATCACCAGTAGATACGTTGTGCCCTGCGAAGTCAGGAGCCCTATGGGCATGCCGGCGTTGATGCACTTCGTCGCACACGACACGTGGCTCGCACCGCGAGCGGCGTGACCGAGGTAGCACCCGGTGTCCACGACCTCACCCGTGATGACCGCAGACTTGTGCTTGGACATTTCGTGCGCTCCCGCGCCCAAGGGGATTCCGAGGAGCGCGGAAAGCGATACAGCGATGACTGCGCGTTTCATAGTGGTTCCTCCATACGGATATTCCGTGACCTAACCAACCGAGCCGAATACGACGCGGCTGATGCTTGGTGGATTGGAAACTGAACTTCTGCGGAGACCCGCGACAGACGCGCAGGCTCTTCCGATCACACGGAAGCGCGTGGAGTGGCGAAACGACCGCCACGCGACTTGCAGCGGCTCGAGGGCTAGCTTTTAGGAGCGGAGAACAGTGTACAGAGGCGCGGGAACAGGTGGGCCGAGAGCATCCTGGGTCGGCTTCGGACGGAAACCGGGCCGAGCCGTTGCCACTGGGGGATCGCCGAATGCGACCGAGAGCGCCGCGAGGGTTGAGGTGGACCCCCGATCGGAGGGCCCCGTGTAGGCTTCGACCTTGTTCATTGGTTGGACGCGTTCGCACAGCATCCGCGGGCACGGGGACCTGCCGTGGTCGGCCCGCTTTCCCTGGCCTTCCTCTCCATCCTGATGGCAGGCATCTCGGTGCTGGGCGCCCTGCGCACATACGTAGGCGCAGAGAGGAGACAGGAATATACCCCAGAGCACCAGCGCAGATGCAAAAGCTGAAACCCATCGACGGGGTTGCCGCGTCGCCGACCCGGGTCTTGGGGCAAAGGGCTTCATGGCTCGTTTAGGATGCTTCCAGGGACCGTGCGGTTACAAGACGTTTCTCTCCGCTGGGTCAAACACCGTGTATTTCCGTGTGGTTCCATGAGCGGCTGGCGAGCTTCATAGCGTGGTTAGGATGCTTCCGGGCGCGGTGCAGTTGCAAGAGGTTGTCTCCAGGACGATCCAATTGACCGAACCCATCCCTGGAGCGCATCGTCAGCAGCGTCATGCATGTGTCACCCGCCCTTCCCGTTGCCTACTGCCTACTGGCCGCCATGCTGTTCGGCGCCTCCACACCGGTCTCCAAGGCGCTCCTCGGGTCCTTCGGCCCCTTCACGCTCGCCGGACTCCTCTACCTCGGGGCCGCGCTTGCCGTCATTCCATTCTCCTTCCGCGGCGGGTCTGCTGAATTGCGACGCGATGGCCGGCAGAGGCGCCTGCTCGGCTCCGCGGTGCTCTTCGGCGGTGTCGCGGGCCCAGTGTTCCTCCTGTTCGGCCTACGCGCCTCGCCGGCCGCTTCCGTCTCGCTCTGGCTCAATGTCGAGGTCGTGGCGACCGCTCTCCTTGCGTGGAGCTTCTTCCACGAGCACCTTGACCGCCGCACAGTGATCGCCGCTGGGTCGGTCCTCCTCGGTGGGCTCCTTCTCGCCGCACCGGCGGGAGTCGCAGGTCTGCGCGCGGGAGCATGGGTCGCCCTTGCGTGCATGTGCTGGGGTCTCGATAACAACCTGACCGCACTGGTAAGCGGTTTCACACCTCCGCAAACTACAGCCGTGAAGGGCCTCGTTGCAGGAACCGTGAACCTCGCGCTCGGGGTTCTGTTCGAAGGCTCGCCACCCGCGGGAATCGCACTCCTTCTCGCGTTGCTCGTCGGGGGCCTCGCCTACGGATTTTCGATCGCGCTCTACATCTCGGGAGCTCAGCTGCTCGGCGCAAGTCGATCCCAGCTCCTTTTCTCAACTTCGCCGTTTTGGGGCGTCGTCCTGGCGTGGACGCTCTTCCGCGAGCCGGTGCTCCCGGCACAGATCGCCGCCGCACCGCTCATGACCGCGGGGCTCTATTTCATGCTCACGGCGCGGCACGAGCACGAGCACACGCACGTCGCGATGTTCCACGCCCACAGCCACCGACACGACGACGGTCATCACAACCATGTCCACCCGGGGCTGCCGGCCTGGGTGCGACACACGCACGCGCACTACCACGAACCGACGACCCACACCCACCCACACGTGCCGGACTTACATCACCGGCACGAGCATTGACCTTGTCAGGGAAGTGGATCACGTGCTGGTGAAACGGTCCGCATCTGCGCGCCGCCTGCCCCCGATGGTATACAATCAGACGCGCTTAAGACGCCTAAGAGGTGCCGGAATGACGCTAACGACCGCCACGACACTTACGCTTCTGCTCACCCTACTCGCCCCGGGTGCCGCTCTCGCGGGCGCCATTCGCGGATTTGTGCGCACACCCGGCGGTCAGCCGCTCGTCCAAGCGCGGGTCACGCTCATGAGCCCGGATACGGTCGAGTTTCGGGAGCGTCGAACGGATCCAGCGGGTCGGTTCATCTTCGGGTCAATCGCCCCCGGTTCCTGGATCCTCGGGGCTTCCAAGAGGGGAACCGCCTACGCGGAGACGCTCCTCGCTCTCGGCGGGAGCGACCTCGACGTCGATTTCACCCTCGGTCCGGACCCGCACTTGGGTCGCTGGTCGGTGATCGGCACGACGGATCCCGAGAACCTCTACGCGACCAATTCCGGAAGCCTCCTTCCAGACGGACGCATTCTTTACTGCCATAACACGAAAGATCCGGTGATCTTTGATCCGGTCACAGGCACCAAGTCGTTTCCGGTCTCGTCTCCTTCTCAGCAGGGGTGCCACGTCACCTCGCTGCTGGAAGATGGGCGTCTCATCTTCATCGGTGGCCAGGGAAGCGACGACTTCCGCGACGCAATCCGAACCGTCAAGACCTTCAACGGAACGTCGGGCGAGTGGCTCGTGCTCCCTGATTTGATCGAGGAGCGCTGGTACCCCGGGCTCGCCCGGCTCGCCGACGGCAGGCTTCTCGTGATGGGCGGAGGGCAGAGCCCCAATGCTCAGCGCACTCCCACGTGCGAGATCTACGACCCCTCATTGACTCAATGGAGCCCCGCTGCCCCGATGTCGCTCGCCTCCGATTACCCGCCTGCCGTTCTTCTCTACAGCGGCAAGGTACTCCGCTCCTGGTGGCCGCCGCAGCTCTACGATGTCACGGCGAACACGTGGCAGGACACAGGGGCCATGGTGCAGTCCGACCGTCTTTGGCCGGGCCATTGCGATCACTCCCTGGTGCTCCTCCCGGACGGGCGCGCCTGCGCCGTTGGGGTGGAGCGCGGGTCTCTCACCTCTCCGACCATGATCGAGCGCTACGACCCGGGGAGCGGCACCTGGTCGCTGGGAGCCAACGCGTCGGCCACCCGGTCACGCCCCGAGGTGGTCATGCTCCCTACCGGACAGATCTTCGTGGCCGGCGGAAAGCTCGAGGATCCGAACCCGGCGATCCCGACGAACGCCTTCGGCCAGGTGAAGCTGACGGACCTCTACGATCCGGTTGCCGATCTGTGGCGGCGTTGCGCCGATATGAAGTGGTTCCGCGAATACCACGCGACCACGGTTCTGGTGCCCGACGGAAGGGTGGTCACCGCCGCGGGTACGGGCGGACCCGCCCAGCCCGGTGTGAGCAACGAGGTCGAGGCGTTTGAGCCCTACTACCTCTTTCGGGGCGTAAGGCCGCGGATCAACGCCATCGCGCGCACGCAGCTCCACCACGGATCTCCGGTCACGCTGCAGGTCTCCCGAACGGATAGCGTGACTTCGATCGTCTTGATGGGAACCGACGCCGTGACGCACTGGGTGAACGGCGGGGTCCCCCGAGTCCTCTCGCTTCCCTTCGAGCAGTCCGGCGGCCTCGTCACCGCGACGGTCCCCACCGATCCCAACCGGGCGCTGGTCGGCCACTACATCCTATTTGCCATGGTGGATGACATTCCCTCCTCTGGCGTCATCGTTCATGTTGGGCCACCCGCGGCCGGACTCCCCGAGGACGCCCCGCCGCGGAGTCTCGTTGCGCGCGGAAGTCCCAATCCCTTTTCGAACCGCGTCCTCATTGAATGGTATCGGCCGAGGAGCGGCCCCACCGGGCTTGCGCTCTTCGATGTGCAAGGTCGGCGGATTGGACGCATCCCGGCAAGCGGGACCCGCGAGGGCTGGCAGCAGTCGGCTTGGGACGGGCGGGACAGTTCGGGCCGCGAGGTGCCCGCGGGCGTCTATTGCGTGAAGGTCGAGGGCCAATCGGACGTTGTGGTCACGAAGATCGTTCGGTTGCGGTGAGGTCCGCGCCGCGACGTGTTCCTTGCGGCGCGCGGGCATGACCCCGCGCGCCGACGCCCCAGGGATCGCGTACTGCTTACTTGGTCATCGGCTTGATCGAAGCAACGTCCATTCCCTTCACGCCGCCGCGCGTCATGAGCGTTCCGGTGACGGTAACTTTCTTCCCAGCCATCTCCTTCAGCTTGTTGTATGGGTCGGGATTGTCGTGGTTCATGGTGAGAAGATAGAGCGCACCCTGGTTGGTGAGCAAACCCATGGGCATTCCGCCGTTGATGCATTTGCCCGCGCAGCTGATGTGACTCGCTCCACGTGCGGCGTGGCCAAGATAACAACCGGTATCGACAATTTCCCCGGACAGGGTGCTCACCGCGTGCTTGGACATCTCGTGCGCGCTTGCGTTCAAAGAAATTGCGATGACGGCCACTGCGACGAGTGCGCTGATCTTGCGAATCATGATTCCCCCTTTTCGAAGAGTTACCCTTCGCCTTATCGGCCGCGGGGGACCGTTATTGCACAACAATTTTCCCCGAGAGCATTTTCATTCCGCATACGTACGTCATCTCGCGCTTTGGTGAGGCCGGAAGGCTGATTTCGACCGCTTCGTTCAGCGGAAGCGCCTTGCGGACGTTCTGCTCCGGGAACACGATCTCCTTCGCGCACGTCTGATCGGTCTTGCGCGTCACGACGAGCGTGACCGGCCTTCCGGCGGGGACGGTGATCGTGTTCGGCGTAAACCCGGCGTCGGTGACCGCGATGGCGAATCGAGTCCCGGTGCTCGCGACCTCTTGCGATTCACGCGCGCAGCCCGCTCCTAGGACCGCGACCAGAGCCGCGGCCATCATCAGCTTGTACATATCATGCTCCTTTCTCCGCCCTCTCGGGCAAGCGTCGGCCTTTCCACCAGGCGAAGATCGCGGGGTAGACGGCCAGCTCCAGAATGAACGACGTAACCACACCGCCCACCATCGGCGCCGCGATCCGCTTCATGACGTCGGCGCCGCTTCCCTGCCCCCACATGATCGGGAGAAGCCCGAAGAGAATCGCGCACACGGTCATCATCTTCGGCCGGATGCGGTGCGCGGCTCCTTCCACGATGGCGTCGGTGAGATCCGACCGGTCGCGCAGCGCGCCGCGCGCCTGGTGCTCCTGATAGGCGAGCTTGAGATACAGGAGCATCACGACCCCAGTTTCGGCATCGAGGCCTGCGAGCGCGATCATCCCAACCCAGACCGCGACGCTCAGATGGTAGTGAAGGATCCAGAGGATCCAAACCGCGCCCACCAGCGAGAACGGCACCGCGAGCATCACGATCCCCGCTTCCGGCACCGAGCGGAGGTTGAAATAGAGAAGCGCGAACACGAGGAGCAGGGTGAGCGGCACGACGAAGGAAAGCCGCGCCTTCGCGCGCTCGTAGTACTTGAACTGGCCCGTCCAGTCGATCCGATAGCCGGGCGGCAGGCTCACGACGCGCACGACGGCCCGCTTCGCGTCCGAGACGTAATCCGCGAGCGCGCGATCGGCGACGTCCACCGAGACGAGCCCCACGAGCTGCCCATCCTCCTCCTGGATCATGGGCGGCCCTGTGCGAAACCGGATGTCCGCGACCTGGGCGAGGGGCACGGGCGTGCCCGACGGAGCGGGCACGAGGACCCGCTGGAGCGCCTGCGGATCCTCCCGGAACTGGCGCGCGTAGCGGACGCTGATCGTATAACGCTCTCTCCCTTCGATCGTCTGGGATGCCGGCAGACCGCCGATCGCCGACTCGATGACGTCCTGGATCTGCCCGACGGTGAGCCCGTAACGCGCCGCCTCTTCCCGGCGGATGTCGAAGTCGAGGAAGTACCCACCGGTCACGCGGTCCGCAATCGCGCTTCTGGTTCCGCGCACGTTCTTCAGCGCACTCTCGATCTGGATCCCGATCCGCTCGATCGTCGCCAGGTCCTGCCCGTACACTTTCACCCCGACGGCGCTCCGCACCCCGGTGGCGAGCATTTCGTTCCGCGTCTGGATCGGCATCCACCAGATATTCGGCATCCCCGGGAAACGCATCTTGGAATCCATGTCGGCGATGAGAGCCTCCCAGGTCATGCCCTTCCGCCACTGCGACTCCGGCTTCAGCGTCACGACGGTCTCCGTCATCGAGAGCGGCGCGGGATCGGTAGCCGTTCTTGCCCGACCCATTTTCCCGAAAACCGTCGCGACCTCGGGAACCGTCTTGAGCCTACGGTCCATCTGCTGGAGCACCGCGCCGGCTTCCGTCGCGGAAATGCCCGGCGGTGCCGTGGGCATGTAGAGGACGGTGCCCTCGTTCAAGGGTGGCATGAACTCGCTTCCCAGCGTGAGGAACACCGGAATGGTTGAGAGCAGGAGGATCCCGGCTCCCGCCGCCACCGCGCGCCTGTGACGCACCGCGAACCGGACGACCGGGATGTACGCGTCGATGAGGCGGCGGGAAACCGGATGCTCGCGCTCCCCGCGGATCTTCCCCCGGATGAACCAGGATGCGAGTGCGGGGGTGAGCGTGACCGCGAGCAGAGCCGCGAACGCCATCGAATAGGTCTTGGTGAACGCGAGCGGCCTGAAGAGGCGCCCCTCGGTCGCTTGCAGCGTGAAGATCGGAAGGAACGAGACCGTGATCACGACGAGCGCGAAGAAGATGGGGCGCCCGACCTCCTGAAGCGCCTGGATCACGATATCGTCCCTGCGCCCCGGACGACCTCCCGCCGCCCAGGCCTCGAGCTTCTTGTGGACGTTCTCCACCATGATGATCGACGCGTCCACCATCGCTCCGATCGCGACGGCAATCCCTCCCAGGGACATGATGTTTGCCGTGAGGCCCTGCCCCGCCATCGGGATGAACGCTAGGATGACCGCGATCGGCAGCGTGAGGATCGGGATGAGCGCGCTCCTCAGGTGATAGAGGAAGAAGACGATCACCGCGCTCACGATCAGCATTTCCTGGATCAGCTCGTGCCACAGGGTGTTCACGGCGCGATGGATCAGCTCGGAGCGGTCGTAGGTGACGACGAGCTTCACGCCTGGAGGGAAGGATCGCGTCACTTCCTCCAGTCGCTTCTTCACGCCCTCGATGACGTGCAGGGCATTTTGCTTTTGCCGCATGATCACGATTCCGCCGACGACTTCGCCGTCGCCGTTCAGCTCGGCGATGCCGCGCCGCTGCTCCGGTCCCAGGTGGATTTCTCCGAGATTTCGGAGGGTGACGGGGACGCCTTCCGCGGAGACCTTGACCGGGATGGATTCGAGGTCGCCCAGGGAGCGCACGTAACCGCGTCCCCGGACGAAATGCTCGTGCTCGGCGACCTCGATCACGCTCCCACCCACCTCGTTGTTCGAGCGCCGGATCGCGTTCGCCACGTCCTCGATCGAGACCTTGTAGGACTCGAGCCGGTCCGGATCGAGGTCGACCTGGTACTGCTTCACAAACCCACCCACCGAAGCGACCTCGGAGACGCCGTCCACGCTCTGGAGCCAGTAGCGGAGGTACCAATCCTGGAACGAGCGAAGCTGCGCGAGGTCGTTCTGTCCGGTCGTGTCGACGAGGGCGTACTCGAACACCCAGCCGACGCTTGTCGCGTCCGGTCCGAGCTTCGGGGTCACCCCTTCGGGAAGTCGTCCTTGGATCGCGGAAAGATATTCGAGCACGCGGCTTCGCGCCCAGTAGAGGTCCACGCCGTCCTGGAACACAACGTAGACGAAGGAATCGCCGATCATGCTCAGCCCGCGTACATACCGCACGCCCGGCGCGCCCCGGAGGGCGGTCACGATCGGGTACGTGATCTGGTCCTCCACGATATCCGGGCTGCGCCCCATCCACTCCGTGGAAACGATCACCTGCGTGTCGGAGAGGTCCGGTATCGCGTCAAGCGGAGTGCTCCGAAACGCGCGCACGCCGAATCCGACCGCGACCATGACCACGACGAGGGTGAGCGCGCGATTCTTCGCGCACCAAGCGATGAGGGGTTCAATCATGGATGCGCCGCTACCACTTCTGTGCCGCGGACTTGAGCCTGCTCTCCGCCGCGACCAGAAAGTTTCCGGAGATCACGACGATCTCCCCACTCTTGAGCCCGCTCACGACCACGTAGTAATCGCCCGCCTTCGCGCCCAGCGTGACCTCCCGGGGCGTGAGGCGACCGTCGCCCAGGTCCACGAAGACGATCCGTCGATCCCCCACGTAGAGGACCGCGCTCTCCGGCACGGCCAGACGCTTCCCGAGCGGCGAGTCCAGGACCACGTCCAGGAACATATCGGGCTTCAGGTCGCCACGGGCATTGGGCACCTCAATACGGACCTGCGCGGTGCGAGTCTCCGGATCGAGGTACGGACTGACGAACGCGACCCGGCCCCGACGGCTCCGTTCCGGGAGGAACGGCGTCAAGATCGTGGCGGCCATTCCGGGGCGCACGAGCGGCAGCTCGTACGGGTAGACGTTGGCGATCACCCACACCGGATGCGTCGGCGCGATCTTGTAGAGGGTTTGCCCCGCGGTGAAGGAGCTCCCCCGCACGACGCTCTTCTCGAGCACCACACCGCCGACGGGCGCCACGATCGGGAGCTCCTCGATCGGCACACCGACGCGCGCGATGGCATCGATCTCGGATGCAGGAATGTCCCACCGGAGAAGCCGCAGACGCGCCGCGTGGGCGAGCTCGCGGCTTGCCGGATCGGCCGCGCTGTCCACGCCTTCTGCGCCGACCCCGGGCGCCATCAAGTACTCCTGCTGCGTCGAGACGAGCTCGGGACTGTAGGCGGTGAAGAGGACCTCGCCGGCCTGGACCGTTTTTCCCGTGTAGTCGACCTTGATGTCACGCACCCAGCCCGAGAACTTGAGCGAGATCTCGGCTCGCCGCGTCTCGTCGTACGCGACACGGCCCGCCGCACGGATCATGGCCTGGAGGTCACGGATGTCGACAGGGGCGGTCCTCACCCCGATCGCTTGACGCCTGGACGGGTCGATCAGGACGGTGCCGGGCACATCGCTTTCCGATTCTCCGGCGCCAGCCTGCGCCGCTCCCGGGGGGCTCGACGGCCGTGTTCCGCCCGAGAACGCGAGCCCCTTGAGGCTGGTGCTGAGTCGATAGGCAGCTCGAGCGGGCGCACCCTCCTTGCCGCGGATCGTGAGGTCCACGTCCCACTCCCCGGCCATGGCGACGCCGTATGTGGCCTCGTAGATTCCGGGGGCAACCTCCTTCACCGCGCCGCGGCTTTCCATGCGCGGCATGGCGCCCATCGCCGGCATGGAGATCACGGCTTCCACCGCTGCTCCCGGGACCGGCGCACCCAGAGTGTCCCGGAGCGTGATCATGAGCTTGTTGTCTCCGACGGACGGAGTCTCGGGCAGATTTCGCACGGCGATCCGGAAGGGGCCGACCTCCTGCATCCGTGGGCCCGGCATCGCCGCCCGATTTTCCGCGGTCCGCTCCCTTTTGCCGACACACCCTGCGATCGCGCCCGCGAAGAGCGCCACGCACACGGCGAGGGCAGCCCCATGACCCATCCTGAGATTCATCACTTCTCCTCCTGCGAAGCCTCGGCGGGGGCCACGCCGACCGCGCGGTCCAGATTCGCGAGCGCTTGGAGATTTGCCACCCTCGCCGCGTCGAGCTGGAGACGCGCGCGCGCCACATCCCGCTCCGCGTTCAAGAGGGCGGGAAAGTCCAATCGATTGTTCTCGTAGCTCGCTCGAATGGCCAGGAGCACCCGCTCCGCGGAGGGCACCACCCTATCCTGTAAGATGTGGATCTCGTGCCATGACTCCCATACCTCGGCCAGGGCGGACTCCACCTCGGACGCGACGCGAGCTTCCGATTCCTGACGGCGAGCCTCGGCTTGCTCCACTCCCGCACGCGCTTCGCGCTCCGCTGCGCGGAGACGTCCGAGCTGGATCGGGAGGTTGAACGCGACGCCCACCGACGGCCTCACCTCGGCCGCCTCCCAGTAGCGATCGTACCGCGCCGAAAACGTGAAATCGGGAAGGCGCTGCCGCCGCGCGAGCGATAGATCCGCCTTGCGCGCCTCTCGCTGGGCCGCCCAGCCTCGAAGCTCCGGCCTCAGCTCCTTGGCGAGCTGCTGGAGTGAATCGACACGGGACGGCACACCACCCTCCGTGATCTTCTGCGGCGGATTCGAGAGCGGGCTTCCCGGATCGCGCTGAAGAAGGGCGTTGAGCTGCGCTTGGAGGACCCGGCTCTGCCGCGCCAGAGCGATCTCCTGTTGATCGAGCATCGCGAGCTCCATCTCCGCTTGCAGCACGTCCTCGAGCCCCGCGGAGCCCGAGGAGTATTTGGTGAGGGCGACCCGGCGCAATTGTCCGAGGAGATTCTTGAGCTCCGCGTTCACGCCCTGGCTCCGCATCACGAAGTAGCTCTCGTAGTAGGCGCGCCGCGTCTCGCGGATCAAATCGAGCCGCGCGCTCTGATAGTCCTCCCCGATGGCCCGCGCGCTCGCCCGCGCCGCGCGTCCTTTGAGCCCTCGCTGTCCGAAGATCGGAACGCGCTGCGAAATCTCGACCATGTACGCAGGATCGACGGAGCTGCCGCTCCAAGTTCGAGGCGCCGAGGAGACCTCCACCATCGGATCCTCGAAGGCCGCCGCTTGATCCGCCGCCGCCTGGGCCGCGCGCCAGGATGCGCGCATGGCCCCGAGCGTGGAATTCCTCGCCAATACCGCGCGCTCCAGTAGCCGAAGATCGAGCGACGGCGTGAGGAGCAGCGAATCGAGCGACGGGGACGGGGCCCCGGGCCCTACCGGGATCCCCGCCTCTTGGGCGGCGATTCCAGCCGGCTCGCCGGCAAGAAAACCGAGCGTTATAAGCAGCACGAAACATACAAATGGAAACGACATGGAAGAGACCACCTCCCTGAACCTGGGTTCGGGCTCCGGGCCGCGCCGAATGGGAAGGCGCGGCAGGAAAATCAGCTGCGCCGGCGACGCACGATCCCCCTGCGACGGACGCGCCGCGGAGGACGAGCCGGGAGTGATCTTCTAGAGGCGGAGGGTGTTGTTACGTGTGACCGGCGAGTCGCTACTTCGGAGGGAGGGTGGGTGAGACGAAGGGAACGCTGGCGCTAGGGTCGGGGCGCCCGACGGACCCGCGGCGAGCGTCGATACCGGTGCGGCGGGGGATTCCTGCGCTCGCTGAAGCGACGGGACAACCCCTGGAGTCGGGGACGTGGCCGAAGCGGTCCCGAACCGGCAGCACGACCCGGCTGACACGGAGGTCGCGCGGTTTGGAGCGACGGCGACATCGCACCGCGCGCAGAGCGGAGCGGACGAGCGCTGCATGGAGCACACGAGACCGCTCGCGGCAAGAGGCGCGGCCTGGGCGGTCCCTAGAATGCCTAGAAGAATGAAACTCGCGAAACGTCTTGCCATTGAGAATTCTCCCGATGGGAACGCCCCGTAAAACCCCGGACAACAGGAGATTGCTCCCGGGCGCCCTCCCCTTCAAGTCCTTAGATAGGGCTGACCCCGGGCCGCATTGGAAGTATCGACCGCGGTAACCCCCAAGTTTACCCTAGACTTCCGGGCGGCGTGGCCCGGGCGGTGTGGCCCGGCCTCTGCCGGCTCGATCACTTGAGCAGCCTCGAGAGCCTGCGGTCCTTGAGCGGCTTTCCGCCCGTCTGGCACCCGGGGCAATAGAAGGTCTCGTGATCCACGAAGGATACCCGCGCGATCGCGGCGCCGCATCGCGCGCATCGCTCCCCCGCGTGGTCGTGGACCCGGTAATGCTCCTTCGGCTCACGTTCGGGTAGCTCGCCTGCCGCGCTCGCGCGGAGCTTTTCGACCTGCTCTTCGACTACGGCCAGAACTGCCGCGTGAAGCGCCTGGATCTCCTCGGGGGTAAAGATGCCCGTGAGCTTCATCGGCGAAAGCCGCGCCGCGTAGAGGATCTCGTCCGAAAGCCCGTTTCCGATTCCCGCGATCGCCCGCTGATCGGTGAGGAATGTCTTGATCCGGCGGGAGCCCGCGCGGAGCGCGTCGGAGAGCCGCTCGAGCGAAAGCTCACCGTGCGAGGGATCGGGGCCGAGACGGCGTAGCTCCGGCACGTCGGCGAGATCTTCCGCGAACCAGACCTTCGCTCTCTTTTCCTTGCCGTGCTCCACCAGCTTGAGCGCCGTGCCGTCGTCGAAATCGATCCGCGCCGAGAGCTGCTTCGGCTGCTTGAGGCGCGTCGAGCCTCTCGCACCCCCTCCCCGGCTCCCCGAGTCCGACGCATCACCCATCGAGATCCTCCCGGCGCGCATGAGATGGACCACGATCGCGCGGCGCGACTCGGTCTCGAGCGCGAGATATTTCCCAACCCGCGCGGGCAGACTCAGGAACTCCCCCACGAAGCTCTCGGGAGAGGGAGACGCGGTCTGCAGTAAGGCGGGTTGGCGGATCCGAATCGACTCGATGCGCCGCCCGGAGATTCGGGCCGCGAGGTTCTCGGCCAGAATCTCGAGGAACGGAAGCTCGGGCACGAGCTACTCGAGTCGCGTGGCCAGAATGAGCTTGGAGAAAAGGGGTGGGCCAAGGGGGCGGATGAAGCGAATTCCAAATCCTGCCTGGGTCAGCCAGCCCGAGATCGTTTCCGCCGGGTAGGCGCGGCCATGATCGAAGAGCACGTACATGAGAAGGGAGAACATCGTGCCTTCGGGGGGTTTCGTTTCGTCCGGTTCGTTCATCATTCCGTGGACCAGGAGGGTCCCGCCTGGGCGCAGCGCCTCGCGCGATTTCGCGAGGATGATCTTGTTGACCTCTTCGCTCTCGGTCTGCATCAAGTTGGAGAGCAGAACCGCGTCGACCGGGGCCGGGAACGGATCCTGTCGATAGTCGCCGGTACGATACGTGATCCGGTCCTCGAGCCCTTCGGCGGTCAAGATTTCGTGCGCCGCTTCGATCGTCGGCGCGAGGTCGAGGAGGATCGCCTTCAGATCCGGGGTCGCACGCGCGTATTCAGCGGCAAAAATGCCGGAGCCGCCCCCGACGTCCAGGAGGGTCGAGCCCGGCAGAAGCGGCGCCATCTCGACGAGGCGCCGAGCCGCCTGCCTGCTGTTGGTGTGAACCGCGCGGATATAATCCCTGACCTTGAGCGGGTCGCCTCCCAGAAGCGCGTCGCTCGAGAGCCGGTGGAGCGGAACCCCCTCCTTCACGCCGCGTGCGAGATCGCCCCACGTGCGATAGAGATCGGAGGTGAGATCGAGCAAGCCGGTCGCGTCTCCGTCCACACCCGGCACGACGAAGGGGGCGAGCTCGCGCGGGAGGACGTAGGTTGCTCCGTGCTTGTGGAGCAGGCCGAGCCCGACCAGCGCGTTCAGGAGGCGTTCCATTCCCCGCGCATCGGCTCCACAGCGACGCGCGACATCGTCCGCGATCTGGGGCTTCTGGTGAATCGTCGGGAAGATGCCCAGAGAATGGGCGGCGAGCAGGGCGGCCGATGCCTGGTAGGCATAGAGGGTCCGGCGAAGGAGTACGACCGGCGACTCGTCGGCGGCCGGAATCGGGCGCGGCGGCCCTTCCCCGGCCCGCTGGACCCCCACCCGATTCGGTCTGCGGATCCGATCCGGCCGGGGGGGACCGACGCGACCGCCGGGGCGCTCGTGCGGACGCGGCCCGCGATGGAGCGGCGCGTGCTGCGGCCGCCCCCCCCGGAGATGCGGACTACGCTGCTGATTTTGAACCAGGAATTCGAGCTCTTCGGGCGGGATCCGGTTTCCGTATTGAGGGTGGTCCTTGATGACGGGCTTGCCGCCCGTCCGCGGATGCTCGGCTCTCGGGTGCGGCTGCCGGGGAGGTCTCGGCGGTCCGCCGCTCCCGCGGCGCGACCAATCCCGCTCCCCCGGCTTCCCCGGGCGATGGGGTCTTGGCCCCCCCGGGCCCTTCCCCCAGGCAGGCTTCGCGTGCGGCCGCGCCGGAGGAGGCCAGCGCCTGGCGCCACCCGGGTCGTCGTTTTGCTGGCCGCGCCGAATCGGCGGCGGACCTTCGGGCCGGTCGGAGCGGAACGGACGCTGCGACGGGACCCGGGCCTGGGAGTCGGAATCAGACCTCGGGGCTCTGTGAGCGGTGCGCTTGACGGGCTTCATAGGAAGGCTGGAATCATACCACGACGGACCGGGCTCAGGACAGGGAAGCTCTCACGAGGTCGCTCAGGAGCCTGCCGTCGCCTCGCCCTTGCGCGCGGGCCTGGATTTCCTTCATCACGCGCCCCATGTCCTTCATGGACGTCGCTCCGAGCTCGGAGATCACCGCGCGGACCAGTTCGCGCGATTCCGCCTCGGACAAGGTCGTCGGCAGGTACTCCTCGACGACCTTGAGCTCGCCCGCGATCCTCGTCACGTCGTCGGTCTTGCCGAGCTTTTGATATTCGGCGATCGAATCCTTCAATTTCTTCGCGTACGCCTGGAAGGCCCGGATCGCGTCCGCGTCGGGCAACGTGGTGATCGAGACGTCCTTCTTCTTCTCGATGAGGACTTGGCTGCGAAGCATCCGGAGCGTCGAAAGCCGCGCTTGATCGCCGCGTTTCAAGGCCGCTTTCATGTCCTCGTTCAGACGATCCTCGAGCATCGGCGCGAGTATACCAGAATGTTGACAGCGGGATGAAAAGCCGCCAGACTGCCGCCTTCCAACCCCATCCCGTCGGTCTTCCGGAGGAACAGAATGATCCGGTCTTGCGTCCGAGCCACGCTCAGCGTCGCCGTTGCCGCTGTTCTCGTCGCGACCACGGCGCGCGTGACGCTCGCGGTCGAGGAACGGGTATGGCTCTCGCTCGAAACCGGAGTCGATTTGTACGACGTCGAGCAGGCGCTCCGCGACGGACCCGGTTTCGGAGTGCGCGCGACCGGATTCCTGACTCGATGGGCGGGCGTCGAGGGCCTCTACCATCGAGCTTCGCCGGACCAGGAGTCCACGAGCCGCGGCGGCGCGACCTACTCCCACTACGGCGCAGGCTTGATCCTCACGCCGCAGCGTTACGCCTGGGCGCTTCCTTATCTCTACGGCGGAATCGGCTCCGTCAAGGTGGAGCGCGACGGATTCGGCGCCGCCGCATCGAACAGCGCGCTCCACGGCGGCCTCGGCGCGGTGTTCCGCGCCGGAGAGCGAATCGGAATTCGATTGGACGCGAGAGACGTGAGCTACAAGCAGGAAGGCGGCCCCGGCCGTGCGACGCGGGTCCATGAGTTCCAGGTGTCGAGCGGCATCACGGCCTTCTGGCTGGGGCGGCCGCGCGACACCGACGCGGACGGGGTGCCGGACAAGAACGACCGCTGCCGCGACACGCCGAAGGGTGCGGTCGTGGACGCAGGGGGCTGTCCCCTCGACACCGACAAGGACAAAGTCTTCGACGGGCTCGACAAGTGCGCGGGGACGCCGGAGGGGGCGGTCGTGGACGCGAACGGGTGCCCGCTCGATACCGACGCGGACGGAGTCTTCGACGGCATCGACAAGTGCCCGGACACGGCCAAGGGAGTCCTGGTGGACGCGCAGGGATGCCCGATGGATAGCGACGGCGATCTCGTGTACGACGGACCGGACCAATGCCCCAACACGCCGAAAGGGTCGAAGGTGGACGCGAGCGGCTGTCCTCTCGACGCGGACGGAGACGGCGTCCCGGACGGGATCGATACGTGCCCCTTCACGCCGGCGGGCGTGGCGGTGAACGCCGGAGGATGCCCGGTCACGCTGTCCCCCTACGAACGCGAGTTGATGGACGACTGGATGATTCGTCTCAGCGATATCGAGTTCGTCGCGGACTCGGTGCGGCTCGCGCCGCAAGGCATGGCGCGAATCGACTCGGTGGGCGCCGTGCTGGCGCAGTGGCCGATGCTCAAGCTCGAAGTCGGCGTCCACTCGGACAACCTGGGCGAGGACGCAAGACGGCAGCCGCTGAGCCATTTGAGGGCGCGCGCGATCCTCCAGTACATCTACTCGAAGTACCCGAGCTTGAACGCGAAGAACTATTGGTACACAGGCTACGGCGACACCCAACCGATCGCGTCGAACAAGACCGCCGAGGGACGGGCGCGTAACCGGCGCGTCGAGTTCCGTCTCATGAACATGGACGCGCTGACGGAGGAGCGGGAGCGGCGCGAGGGGCTGGGAACGACTCCGGTCCCCCCGGCGCCCGGCCTGCCCCGGAAGGCGCCCGACCAGTCGATGCAGGAGCCGGCGCCGAGCGCGCCGCCCGCATCCCCAGCCACAGCCGGCCGCGCCCCCCGGAACCGCGCCCGCGGGGGCCGCCGAGCCCATCCCCGCCGCAACCAAGGGGCGGGGCGCGCCGATCCCACCGGCCCCGGCGCCGCCGGACTCGATCCCGCCGGCGCCGTCCCCGCCAGATTCGACGCCGCCGCCGCCTCCGCCGGCTCCGGCTAAATAGAGGCGCGGCGCCGGGCGGAATCCTCCCCGGCCCCGATCATCGCGGCCAACGTGGAGCGAAGCGGCGTCGGCTGGAGGCCGAGCTCCGCGCGCGTCCTCGCGTTCTCCACGGGGGCCAGACGCTTCAGATGAAGCACGAGCTCCCGCGGCAGCACCAGCTGCCGCAGAAACGAATGCCGCGGCAGTAAGGGAGTGAGGAGCCCCAATTCCTCGACGAGGAGATCCGGAAGCCGGCGCCGCGGCACCGGCACGCCGGAGATCTCGCTCAGCAATTCGTAGACCTCGCCCAGGCGGCGGCACTCTCCGGTAATGAAATACCGGCGCCCACCCCGCCCCATCACCAGGGCGGAGGCCACGCCGCGCCCAACGTCCGAGCCATCGCTCGCCGCGAGCCACACCTGGTTCAGGAATTGAAACGGAAGCTCGCCGCTCACGAACGCCTGCACGAGGCCGCCCAGAATCGTCGGGGCACCGGGCTGCGCGAGCACGCCGGGGCTCACGACCATGGTGGTCATGCCGCCCGATCGATTCGATTCGAGAACCATCGCCTCGGCCTCGTATTTCATGCGCACGTACTCGGACTCGTAGCGCCCCTCGGGGAGCGTGTCCTCGTCCACCGGCCGGCTCAAGTCGTCGCGCTCCTGCACGGTGCCCGTGTACCCGATCGAAATGAAGATCCGGACGCCCGCGCTCTGCGCCTCCTTCAGGAGCGCCTCGGTTCCCGCCACATTGATCCGCCGCTGGGCGTCCCGCGCCAGCCTCGCGAAACCTGTGCGAGCCGCGGCGTGGATGAGGACGTCGCAGCCCTCCGCGATCCCACGAAGCGATTCGGGACGAGCGAGGTCCCCACGGGCGGTCTCGATCGCAGGGCGCGACTCGGGATCGCCGCGGAGGTCCCCGCGAGCGGGGAAATCTCGCAGAGGGTCCTGATGCTGGAGGACCCGTATCGGGGCGCCGAACCCCGCCAGGGACGGCAGGATGGCGCGGCCGATCGTGCCGGTTGCTCCGGCGACCAGGATTCGATGTGGACGGTAGGGAGATCGCATGTCGGTCTGCGCGACGGGCGCGCGAGCCTCGAGTTTATCACCTCCTTGACCCGGAGGCCCCGTTGGCGTCTTCTCTAGCCATGGGCGCCGACACGCCGACCCACGAACGAAAGTCCATCTTCTTTCTTGCCGGGTTCGAGCGCCGGGTTCTTCCCCGGATTGCCGCCGCATTGCCGCGCTGGGTGGTCCCCGATCATCTGACGCTCCTGGGCGTGCTCGCCGCGACCTGGATCGCGATCGCCTACGGTCTCTCCAACCGCGATGAGGCGTGGCTCTGGGCGGCGAGCGGCGGGCTCTTGGTCCACTGGTTCGGAGACAGCCTGGACGGAACGCTCGCCCGCGTCCGAAAGATCGAGCGGCCGCGCTACGGCTTCTACCTGGACCATCTCACCGACGCCTACTCGACCACGGCGATCGGGATCGGCCTCGGGCTTTCACCGTATATGCTTCTCTCGGTCGGCCTGGCGATCGTGATTGCGTACCTCGTGCTTTCCATCAACGTCTACCTCGAGACCCATGCGTTCGGCGAGTTCCAGTTCGGGTACGCCTGGATGGGACCCACCGAAGCTCGCGCGCTCCTGATCGCCTTGAACACGTTCGCGCTCTTTCGGCCCCCGCTTCCATTTCATGTAGGCGTCGTGGGCGCGACGATCTTCGATGTGATCGGACTCATCGGGGCCCTGACGATGGCGGTGCTCCTGATCGGGCGTGTCGCGCGGAATCTGAAAAGACTCGGCGCGATGGAGCCACCGAAGAGATGAAGAGCGATTTCTGCATCCTCACCGCATGACCCGTCTCGCGGTCTGCAATAAACCCCCTGGCCCATCGCGGCCAACCCGTCCCACGCCGCGCCGCACCCCGGTCTGATTTCGTTCGGCCTTGCGTCTTGCGACGCCGCCGCTCGCTGAGTCCCAACCGGATGGGAGCAGAAAGGGTTCCGCCGCGCATCCTGCAACGAATCCCGGCACGCGACCTGCTTGATGCCGCGTTGTCGGGGATTGCGTCCACCCAGGACGCATCATCGCGGCGGAAAGCCGATAGGGCTCGCCCGCCGACGCAGAACATCGACAGAACGTACTGAGGAGGTGTCGACGTGCGCCAAGCATTTCGCGCGGCTCGCGCGGGAGCGTGGCTCGCTCTGATTTGCGCCGCGCTCAACGCCGCCCCCGCCCTGGCGGGGCCGTATACGCGTTTGCAACTCCTGCTGCCCGGTGAGAGCGCGGCGCCCGGAACGTCCTCGGGAAAGATCGGGACGCCCCGAGCCCAGACCACGGGCGTGCCGTTCTCGATCACGGTGCGGGCCTGCGACACCGGCTGGAACACCGTGGCCGGCGTGGCCAACGCGATTCAGATCCTGGCCTCCGACGCGAGCGCCACGTTGCCCGCGCCGGGACAGCTCGTGAACGGCACCGCCGTCTTCGCAGTGACCTTCAACGCGGGCGGCACGTTCACGGTCTACGCGCACGACCAGACCGACGCCACCATCCCGGACGGCGCTTCCTCCGCGGTGCTATGCCAAGTTCTCCAAACCTTCGACATCTCGACCCTGGGGAAGAATCAGAATGTCGGGGTTCCGGTGACGGTGACGATCACCGCGCGGACTCCGAGCGGCGGGCTTGTGACCGGGTTCTTCGGCGACGTGCGGCTCCGTGAGTTCACCAGCTTCGGCGAGGGCCGGGTCTCGCCTCCAACGGTCACGATGAGCGGCGGCAGCTGGACGGGCGGCGTGACGTTCTACCGGGCGGACGACACCAACCATCCGCGCGGAAACGTCTACCTCCAGGCCGAGCTCGCGAGCAATCCATCGAAGAACAGCGCGAGCAACCCCTTCAAGGTCTACGCCGGCTCGTTCAGCCGGGTCCAGATCATCGTACCGGGCCAAGCCCCGCTCCCTGGGAGCATCTCGGGGCTCACCGGCAGCCCCGCGACCCAGATCGCCGGACGTTCGTTCAACGTCCAGCTGTACGCAACCGACGCGTACTGGAACCCGGTTGGCGCGTCCGATCAGGTGCGCGTGACCTCGAGCGACGGAGCCGCGAACACGCCCCTCTCCGTGTCTTTGTCGAACGGGTTCCGCCAGTTCGGCGTCATCCTCAACACGGTCGGGATCCACACCCTGACGGTGACGGACCAGTCGAGTGAGTCTCGGACCGGCATGACCACCGCCGGGATCGCCGTGATCCCGAGCGGAGCCGACCACTTCGTGATCGGGACCATCGCCTCGCCTGTCGTGGCCGGAGCACCGGTGTCGGTGACCATCCGCGCCACCGACGCGAGCGGCAACACCATCCCGAACTACGCGGGCGACGCGATTCTCGTGGCGAACACGGGCTCCGGCAGCATCTCGCCCGAGCTCATAACGTTCGCGAATGGGACCTGGTCCGGTTCCATGACGTTCTTCGGCGCGGGAAACGCGGTCTCCTTCCGGTGCTTCGATTTCTCGGCGCCACCGCGCAGCGGGACGAGCAACAGCTTCGTCGTCCAGCCCGGCCCGTTGGCCGGCCTGCAGGTATTGCTCCCAGGGGAGACGCCGAGGGGCGGCACCGTCACCGGGAAGCAGGGGACCCCCCTGGAGCAGACCGCCGGCGCGCCTTTCACGCTGACGGTGCGCGCGGTGGACTCCTACTGGAACCTCGTCCCCGGAATCGGCCACCGGGTCGCGCTCGGTTCGACCGACGCCTTCGCGAGCATGCCCGCCGAGACGACGCTCGCCAACGGGCAGGTCCTGATCCCGGCGCGTCTCTATAGGAGCGGGGGTCAGCGCATCTGGGCGAGCGACGTCGACAACACGTCGGTCCATCCCGACACGTCGAGCGCCGTCACCATCATAGGCGGAACGTTCTCGAGGGTCCTGATCTTGGCGCCGGGGGAGTCCCCCGCGCCGGGCACCTCGACGGGCCGCAACGGAACCGCGACGGACCAATCGATCAATTACGCGTTCACCGTCACCGTCATGGCCGCCGATCAGTGGTGGAATCCGGTCGGAGGCGTGAGCGACGTCGTGCACGTCGCCTCGGGCGATCCCCTGGCGCAGCTTCCGCCGGATCAGGCGATGGTGAACGGCGTCGCCCAGATGTCGATGCGCCTTTCGACCGGTGGATTCCAGCAGATCAGCGTCTCCGACGTGACGAACCCATCGAAGCAAGGGAGCACGACCCAAGTCCGGGCGATCTCGAGCGGGTTCCATCTCGAGGCTTCGGTTTCCCCCACGAGCGCGCGCGCCGGTGAGCCGTTCACGCTCACGGTCAAGGTCACGAACGACGCCGGGAGCGTGATCCAGGAGATCAACTCATTCGTGACGATCGAGGTGCGGAACGCGTCCAACCAAGCCGCGGGACGGGGGACCCTCCTCACCACCCAGTTCCAGCTCCTCCAAGGACAGCGCGCCATCTCGGAGACGTACACCTACCCCGAGCCGATCGTCATGGTGGCGCGCGACGACGCGGGGAACGCACCCGCGACGAGCAACGCCATCGCGATCACGCCGGGACCGCCGTCCGCGGTGCGCCTGAGCAGCGATCCTCCGTGGCTTGGTGGAAACAAACACGCGACGATCCTGGCCCGCGTCGTGGACGAATTTGAAAACGGGGTCCCCGACCAGGCGGTTTCCTTCAGCCTGCTCTCGGGCACCGGAGCGCTGGGCGCATCCGACAGCATGACCAACGCCGCGGGTGAAGCGCGGGCCGACTTCGTGAGCCCCAGATACCCCGAGCACGATCGGATCCGGGCCTCGTCGAACGGACTCACGCGCGACCTGGATCTCGAGGTGGCGTTCGTGGATCCGACCGTCGGCGGCGGGACGGCATTCAGCTATCCCAATCCGTTCCATCCGCCGGAGCAGCCCGCGACGATCGCCTACAAGATCAACGACGATGCCGCCGTGACGCTCCGAATCTTCACGCAGGGCGGAACCCTGGTCTTACGACAGGACTTTGGCCGGGGCGACCTGGGCGGTCGCGCGGGCCTGAACTCGTTCCTCTGGAACGGGAGGAACGGCAAGGGCGAAGTGGTCTCGAGCGGAGGCTACATCGTGTTGATCGAGGCCCAGGGCACGGGTGAAACCCTACACGTCATCCGCCGCAAGATCGCGGTGGTTCGATAAGCGAGGAGGATCCATGAACCGCATGCTCGTTGCCGCTGTCCGGAGCCTCGCGCTCGCCGCGGCGCTCGCAGTCGTCACCGGCCCCGCGTGGGCCGAGGATGAAACAGGGGGCGCGCCGGGATCGTGGCTCTCCGAATACGTGGGGGCCCGGACCTTGGGGTTGGGCGGTGCCTTTGTCGGCGCGGCCGACGACGCCTCCTCGGTCGTCTGGAACCCGGCCGGCCTGAGCATGCTCGTGCCAAACGAGCTCCGCTTCGACATCGCACGGCTCTTCGAGGACACATCGGTCAGCGCGTTCGAATTCGCCGTTCCCGGCAACAAGCTGCCGAGCTTCGGCCTGAGCGTCCTCACCCTCCGCTCCGGCAACTTCGAGCGCACGAACGAGCTGAACGATCCCCTCGGAACGTTTCAGGAGAGCCAGACAGCCTACATCTTCACGATGGCACGCGCGCTGACGCCGCGGGTTTCGCTCGGGGTCAACACGAAGCTTGTCCGCCAGAGCATCGAAGACTTCAGCGGCGGCGGGGTCGGCTTCGACGTCGGCGGGATCTTCAACCTCACCCCGACGCTCCGTGTCGGCGCCTCCGCGCTCAACCTGGGCGGGCCGAGCATCACGCTCCGCAGCTCCCAGGAGACCTATCCCACCCAGTTCCGTGGCGGATTCTCGGCGGGCGTCCTCCGGGGACGCGGCCTGATCACCGCGGAGCTGGACCATACGCAAAACGCGAGACTCACGATCCACGGCGGCTCCGAGTACTGGGTGCAGCCCGCGTTCGCGCTCCGGGTAGGCATGAATGACCAGCACGCCAGCGGCGGGTTCAGCTACCGCACGGGGGGCCATTACCAATTCGACTATGGCGTATCGGATCACGTCCTGGGCATCGTCCACCGGATCGGGATTTCCTATCGATTCGGCGGCTTCTACGCGAGCGCCAAGGCGGAGCCCGAGATCTTCTCGCCGACCGGAGAGAGCGCCGTCACGAAGATCCTGCTCGGTTCGCGCACCAAGTCCGAGGCGGACAGCTGGAGCCTCTCGCTCATCAACAAGACCGATGAAGTCGTACGCAGGTTCGGCGGCAAGGGCTCGCCCCCCGCCCATTTGCTTTGGGACGGTAAGGACGAGAGCGGCATGCCGCTCCCGGACGGCATCTACCGTTACCAGCTCGTCGTGCACGACTCGGTAGGGAGAGAGATCGTGAGCCCGACGCATACCGTCGAGATCTCGACCGGTGGGCCGCAGGGCGCCGTGCCGGTGATTCCGGTTCAGCCGTAACCCCATCGCCCGGAGAGCTCCGAAGATGACGCGAATGAAGCGGCGCATACCCATGCCACTCCCGGTCCTGCTCGGTGCCACGCTGGCGGCCGCCCTGGTCGCGGCCCCGGCCCTGGCCGGCAAACCCAAAGCGTCGGAAAGCGGGCAGCCTTCGGGAGCCACGCTCCAGGAGGCCGGCTTCGCCTTCGAATCGGCTCGGCTTCTGAGCGAGGCGGAGCGGACGGCCGGGCTGGAGGAAGCCCTCCAGATCGCGTCCCGGGCCATCGAGCACGGGCCGGACGAGCAGAAAGACGCAGCGCGGTTTCTCTCGGGGGAGATCCGTTACGAGCTGCGCCGATTCGGAGAGGCCGCGGCCGAGTTCCGCCGCGCCGAGAACGGTTTCGAGAAGACCCCGTTCGCGGACGACGCCGCCTTCGCCGCGATCCAGGCCATCGAGGCCTCGGGGAAGGACGCCGAGGCGGCGAAAGCTTGGATCGACTGGGAATCCAGGTACCCGCAGAGCCCGCTCATGGGCGAGGCGCGCCTCGCGCAGGCCTGGAACGCGCTCCGTCGCGGTGAAACGGCCGCCGCGCAGAAAACCCTGGCCGCCCTGACCGCGTCGCGCCCCTGGTACGCCGCCGATCCGCGGGGGATGCTCGCGCTGGGCGTGGCGCTTTTTCAGCGGGGCAAGCCGGCCGAGGCGCTGGCCGCGCTGGGTCCGAAGCCCGCGGGCGCTTCCGCGATCTATCTTCGCGCGCTCTGCTTCCGGGCTTCGGGATCGCTCCTCAAGGCCGCGGCCGCGTTCCAGGACGTGGCCGACCGCTATCCGGAATCGAAGCTCCGCGACTACGCGCTGCTCGCGAAAGCGGACGCGTTCCTGAAAGCAAAGGATTACCGGAGCGCGGCCGAGGAGTTCGCCCGCGCGGCCGAGCGGGTCCACGACGAGAAGGTGCGCGCCGAGGCGGAGCTTCGGTCCGCGGGCGCGGTCTACCTCGCCGGCCAGACCGATTCCTCCCTCGCCATGCTGCGCGGCGTCGTGGAGGGGCACCCGGGCACCGACGTCGCCGCCCGCGCGCAGTTCCTCGTAGGCGAGACGCTGATCGGGAAGAAGATGTACGCGGAAGCGATCGTGGAGCTGAACCGCGTGCTCGCCACCTATTTTCAGCATTCCGTGGCCGCGAGCGCCCAGTACCGGGTCGCGCGCTGCCTCGACGCGCTGGGTCGTCGCGCGGATGCGACCGGGACCTACCAGGCCGTCGTTTCGGGCTATCCGCTGGAGCCAGAGTCTCCAGCCGCCGCGTATCTCGCGGGCGTAGGTCTCCTCTCGCAGAACCGCCCCCTGGCCGCAGCGCCCTATTTTCAGATCGTGCTCGACCGCTACGCCTCCCGGGCCGATTCCTCCTCCACCCTTACCTTCGCCTCGCCCGAGCTGGCGGGTCTCGTCGACGCGGCGCTTTGCCTCCTCGAGTACTCCTACCACAGAGCGGGCGACATCGGGCAGCTCGCGGGCGTGCCGCACCTCCTGCTCCAGCGGATGCCGCCGAGCCGCTCGCCGTGGCGCGCGTGGGCTCTCTTGATCGACGCCGATGCTTCGGCGGCTCAGGGGCGTTATGCGGAGGCACAGACCACCCTCGAGCGGCTCACTCGCGATTTCCCGAGCCATCCGATCGGAGCGTCCGCGACGAAGCTTCTCGCGTGGACCTACGCACGGCAGGGACAGGACAGCCTCGCGGTCGCGTCCGAAGAGCGGCTCGTCGCCCAGTTCGGCGCGTCAGGCGACGCGTCGGTCGTGAGCGGCGCGCTTCTCGACATCGCTCATTACCGCTTCAACCAGAAGCGGTATCGCGACGCGGCGGCCATGTACGACATGTTTCAGAAGCGCTTCCCCAGCCACCCGTCGCGGCTCACGGCGCGCTATCAGGCCGGGCTTTGCTACAGCCGGCTGAATCGCGCCGGAGACGCCGTCGACCAGTGGGAGGCGATCGTGAAGGACAGCGCCAGCGCCCCGATTGCCGAGCGCGCCTGGGCGCGCGCGGGAGACCTTTACTTCCAGGCGCAGCGATATGCCGAGGCGAAACGGTGCTACACCGGGCTGCTCGAACATTTTGCCGCGACCGATATCGCGGCTCTCGCGACGCTCCGGCTCGCGCAGTGCGAGTACAATGCCGGGAACGACGCGGCCGCGCTCGCGGGGTTCTCGAAGGTAGAGGAGCAGTTCCCGGGCACGCCCGCGGCTCGCGAAGCGAAACGCGGCACGGAGCTCTCACTCTACCGCCTGGGTCAGAGCGCCAAGGGGACCGAGGTGCTCGAGAGGCTGATCCAGCAGTACCCTTCGAGCGCCTTCGCCGCCGACGCGCAGTTCCAGGTCGCGAAGCGGCACTATCAGGCGAAGCACTTCTCCGAGGCCGCCGACGGCTTCCGCCGCGTGGTGAGCCAATTCCCGGGCTTTTCGGCCGCCGACCAGGCCCAGTTCCTCCTGGCTGATTCCTACGCTCAAGCCGGCTCGCTCGATCAGGCGCGCCTCGGCTACGAACAATTCCTCTCGTTTTTCCCCGAGAGCGATCTCAGGGCCACGGTAGAGTTCCGGCTCGGACTGCTCGAGTTCGAGGGAAAGGAATACTCGCGCGCGGCGGTGGCGTTCACCCGGGTGCTCGAGGAAAGCGTCTCAGCCGATATCGGCTCGGCATCGCGATACAACCTTGCGCTCTGTCAAAAGCTGCTCGGTCAGACGGACGAAGCGCGCGTGTCGCTCGAACGCTATCGCGCGGACCGGCCGCATGACTCCCGCACCGCCGACGTGGCGTACCAACTCGGCGACATGAACGAGGCGGCGGGCCGTCCGAAGGA
>VBOW01000065.1 GCA_005893275.1 Candidatus Eisenbacteria bacterium
CACTCCCCCCGAGTAGGCGATCAAGACACGGCCTAGCCCATTCAGGATCTCCTCGAGGCGCGCTTGCTTGGCCGGGAGATCCGGCCCGGCCGAGGATTGGGCGCCGGGCTTGGTGAAAAAGGTCGCGGGCACGCCGCTCATTTCTTGGTGACCGCTTTCTTTTGGGTCGTAGCGCGCTTGGTTGCGCCGCTCGGAGCCGACGAGGGGGCGCCGGTTCCCTTCTTGGGCGCGCTCACAACCTCAGCGCGTTTGGCCGGTGTTTGAGGCGCGCTGACGACGGCCGCTCGCCCCGCCGGCGCGCTGACGACGGCCGCTCGCCCCGCCGGCGCGCTCAGGACGCCCGCTCGTCCCGCCGGCGCGCTCACCGCTTCGGCGCGGAGCGCGGGCAGGGCCGAATCGGGTGCCGCGCGAAACACCGGGCCCTGCATCAGCGGGCCGGCGAGCCTTGGCGTCGATTCCACCTTGGCCACGGCGCGAACGTGCGCGATGGCGGCGAGATGAGCCGCCCAGCTCTTCGTGAAGATGTGGGTTCCATCGCCGCGCGCCACGAAATAGAGCTCGGTCGAATCGGGCAGGGGAAAGAGCACGGCGTGAAAGGCCGCTCGGCCCGGGCTGCAAATCGGGCCCGGCGGGAGCCCTCGATTCCGGTACGTGTTGTACGGCGACTTCACGTTGAGGTCGTTGTAGTAGACCCGGTTTCTGAAAATCCCGAGGGCATAGGAGACCGTCGGGTCGGATTGCAACATCATACCCTTCCGCAGCCGGTTGTAGAACACGGCCGCGATGCGCGGGCGCTCGGAAGGCATCACCGCCTCGGCCTCCACGATGGAGGCCAGCGTCACGAGCTCATGCATGGTGAGCCCTTCGCGCGCCCCTGGCAGCGCCATCTCCTCCTCGAACACGCGAAGCGCGCGCCCCACCATCACCCGGGCGACCTCCTCGGGCGTTAGAAGCGGATAGAAGGGATACGTATCCGGGTAGAGGTATCCCTCGAGCCGATCGGCGGGTATACCGAGTGCGCTGGCGAAGGCCGAGTCGCGCGTGAGCGCGATGAAGCGGGACGGATCGATCTTCGACTGCGCCGCGAGAATGCGGGCCACTTCGTCGCTGCGCAGCCCCTCGGGGACCGTCACCATGTCCTGCTTTCCCATCCCGCTCGAGAGCTGGCGCAAGATTCGGTAGATGCTCGCGCCCACGGGAATCGTATAGCGGCCCGCCTTGAGATGCCGGTCGTAGCCCAAGACCCGCGCCGCGAGCACGAAGAGCGCGGGGCTCTTCACGAGACCGTCGGCCTTGAGGATCCCCGCGATCGTCTCGACGCTGGCGCCGCGGGGGATCAGGACCTCGCGCGTTTCGTACACGCGGGTGACCGAGGCGGGGAAGAAGAGGATTCCCGAAATCAGCACGGACCCCACGATCGCCCCCAAGATGAGGCTCCGGCGGATGCGGTGGCGCCGCTTCATTCCGTCGCTCCCTTGGTGCGGCGCGGGCGGTCGAGCCAGCGCTGGAGGATGAACGCGGCCGCCTGGTCGTGAAGATCGCGGTCGCGTGGGGAGCGTCCTTTCTCCCGAGCCGCTTCCTGGGCCTCGCGCGTGCTGAGGCTCTCATCCACGAGATGAACTTCCAGCCCGGAGGATTTCCGGAGGGCCCGTGCGAAGCGTTCCACGCGCCGTACCTCCTGGCGCCGCTCCTCCCCTTCCAGCCCGAGGGGCACACCCACGACCACCGATTCCGCGCCCACCTCGGCGGCCACCGCCGCTACCGCGGCGGGGGCCTCCCGCACCGAGTCCACGTGCAGGACGCGAAGCGGCCTCGCGAGGGTCGAGCCTTCGTCGCTCACGGCGATCCCGAGCCGCCTCAAGCCGAAGTCCACGCCTAGGATCCGCACGCGAGGGCCCGGAGCACCGCCGCAAAGTCGGGCGGCACGGGACGGGTGAACTCCAGGGGTTCCCCGGTCTCGGGATGGCGAAACGCGAGCCGCTCCGCGTGGAGCGCCTGATGATCCAGCTCGGAAAGGAGGAGCGCCGCGCCCGCGCGCTGCGCGGGAGGAAGCCTGAGCAGGGGTCCACGACGCCCCCCGTACTCCGGATCGCCGAAAACGGGATGCCCCAAATGCGCCAGGTGGACGCGAATTTGGTGGGTGCGGCCGGTCTCGAGGGTGAGCACGAGCTCCGAAAGGTAGTCGAACGTCCGTTCCACGCGGTATCGGGTCGCCGCGAAACGCCCCCCGCGTGGGACCACCGCGAACTTTTTCCGGTCGCGCGCGCTTCGCGCGAGCGGAGCCTCGATGCGACCTTCGAGCTCGGGCATGCGCCCCCATACCAGCGCGCGGTAGACCCGCCGCACGTCGCGCGCCTCGATCTGCCGCGACAGCTCGCGGTGCGCGCCCTCGGTGCGCGCGACGATCAGGAGCCCCGACGTGCCCTTGTCGATCCGGTGCACGATCCCCGCGCGCTCGAGGCCCGCGGCGCTCGGAAGCGGTCCATACCGGTGGAGGAGCGCGTGGACGAGCGTCCCCGTGCGGTGCCCCACGGCGGGATGCACGACCATCCCGGCCGGCTTCGCGATCACGGCCAGCGATTCATCTTCGTAGACGGCCTCGAGCGGAATGTCTTCGGGCAGGAGCCGGGTGGGCACGCGGCGCGGGCGGGTGACCTCGATCCGGTCCCCCACCTTGACCCGCCGGCTCGCGCGCGCCGGCGCGCCGTTCACGCGGACGCATCCGGCCTCGATCAGCTGCTGCACCGCGGAGCGAGAGAGCGAGCGTTCGACCTCGGTCAGGAAACGATCCAGGCGCTCACCCGCGCGCGAAGTCGGAACCGGGTGGACTTTCGAGATCGGGGTCGGTGCGGCCGGATCGGGCGAGATTCCAGGCAAGCAGGATCACTCCCAAGGTGACGGCTGAGTCTGCGACATTGAACACGGGCCATCGGAGTGCGCCTAGCCCCACGTCGATGAAATCGACGACCCTCCCCCAACGGATGCGATCCACGAGGTTACCGAGCGCGCCGCCCAGGATACACCCGAGGAGCACGCGGTTCGCGAGGCTGCGATACGCATCACGCGCAAAGAGATAGAGCACCACGGCGATCGCGAGCACGGAAACCAGGATGAACGGAAGCCGGCTCCCGGGAAAGAGGCCGAACGCCGCTCCGCTGTTGTGAACCAGCGTGAGCCGGAGGAACTGTCCCAACACGGGTACCGGTTGGCCCATGAGCAGGCGCGACGAGGCCAGCGTCTTGGTCGCCTGATCAAGGACCAGCACCGCCGCCGCGCACGCGAGGAACGTCCCGAGGCGGGTGCTCATCCGCGCGCGGCGTTGGATGTCTTCTCTTGTTTCTCCTGGCAGTTCACGCATAGGTTTGCCTGCGGCATCGCGTCGAGTCTCTGCTTGCCGATCTCTTTCCCGCACGATTCGCAAACGCCGTACTCGCTGCGGTAAAGCCGGCGCAGGGCCTCGTCCACGCTCATCAGCTGCCGCCCCTCCGCAGACGCGAAGAGAAACGCCTTTTCACGCTCCATCGCATCGGTCCCCATGTCCGCCATGTGAAACGAGTAGGCCGACAGGTCGCCGGAGGAGTCTCTCTGCGTCTGCCCCATGGCTTTCTCGAGATATCCGAGCTGGCTCAGGAGCTTCTTGCGCTCTTCCAGAAGTCGCTCTTCGAAATGTTTGAGATCCTTCTTGGTAAGCAACCCCTCACCCTCCTTTGTGGACCCGCTCGATCCCGACCCGGGCCCGCTCTCCGTCAAAGGTCCACTCTTCAAACGGGCCGCTTCCCGTCATTCGGGGGACGACCTCCTCTGCCAGCACTTCTTCCCTGATGAACCGTTCGTACCGCGAGCACGCGTCGGCCAGCCCGGGGCTCAGCTCCCAGTGGAGGCGGATCCGATCCGTGACGTCGAACTCTGCGCTCTTGCGCAGCGTTTGGACCCGGTGCGCCAACTCCCGAACAAGGCCCTCGGCGCGTAGCTCCTCGTCGAGGGTCGTATCCACCGCGACCGCCATGGTGGAGTCCGCCTGGGCGACCCACGGGGCGCGCGAGGACTCCTGGATGGAGACATCCTCCGAGGTCAACGTGAATCGTTGCCCCGCCGCTTCCACGTTCCAGCCCGCGCCGGAGATCGCCGCCCGGATCTCGCCGGGCGGCGCGGCTTGCACCTTGAGCGCGAGCTCCTTCATCGCCGCTCCCGCCTTCTTACCCAGCACCGGATAATTCGGTTTCACGGTGGATGCCAGAACTTCGTCGCGATCCGCCGGGAACACGATTTCTTTCACGTTGAGCTCGTCGCGGATGAGGTCGGAGATCTCCTCCACCCGCGCCCGCTCGCGGGCGCCCAGCCCCGCCACGGCAAGACGCCTCAGGGGCTGGCGGACCCGCAACGAGGAGGCGTTCCGCGCCGCCCGGCCGAGGGTCACGACCCGGAGCGCCGTCTCCATCGCCCGCTCGAGCCCCTCGTCGATCGCGGACCGGTCGGGCTCCGGGTAGTCGCACCAGTGCACGCTCTTCGGCGCGCCGGGGCGCGCGGGACGCACGAGGCTCTGGTGAAGCTCCTCGGAAACGAAGGGAGTGTAGGGCGCCGACAAACGCGCGACCGTTTCGAGGCATCGGAAGAGCGTATCGTAGGCGGCCCGCTTGTCCGCCCGGTCTCCCGATTTCCAGAAACGACGGCGCGAGCGGCGCACGTACCAATTGGAAAGGTCCTCGACCACGAACTCCTGGAGGGCGCGCGCCCCGCGCGTGAGATCGTAGGCATCGAGCGAGTCACGGCACGTCGAGACGAGCGTGTGGAGCCGCGAAACGATCCAGCGATCGAGGAGGGTCGTCGCGGCCTTCTCCTTCGCGCCCGGATCGTAGCCGTCGATGTTCGCGTAGAGCGCGAAGAACTGGGCTGTGTTCTTCAGCGTTCCGAGAAGCTTCTTCGTGACTTCGGTGACCCCTTCCGGATCGAACCGCGTCGCGGTCCACGGCGGACTCGTGCTGATCAGGTAAAAGCGGAGGGCGTCCGCCCCGCGTTGGTTCAGAATAAGGTCCGGATCGACCGCGTTGCCGCGTGACTTGCTCATCTTCTTGCCTTCCTTGTCGAGGATGAGCTCGTTCACGAGCACGTGTTTGTAGGGCGACTGGCCGGTGGCGAAAACTCCGATCGCCATGAGCGTGTAAAACCAGCCTCGCGTCTGATCCATGCCCTCCGAGATGAAGTCGGCGGGGTAAAGCCCCTCGAAGCGCTCCGCGTTCTCGAAGGGATAGTGCCACTGCGCGAAGGGCATCGAGCCCGAGTCGAACCACACGTCGATCACTTCGGGCACGCGCCGGGCCGTTCCCCCGCACTTGGCGCAGCGGAACGTAACCTGATCGACGTACGGACGGTGCAGATCCAGCGGTTCGGGCACCCCCTGCCCTTCCTTGAGCTCGGCGATGCTCCCGACGCAGCGGTCGGCCCCGCAGCCCTCGCAGCGCCAGATCGGCAGCGGCGTGCCCCAGTACCGGTTCCGGGACAGCGCCCAGTCCACGTTGTTCTCGAGCCAGTTCTCGAACCGGTGCGCGCCGATATCCTTGGGATGCCAGGCGACTTTGCGATTCGCCTCGAGCATCCGGTCGCGATAGCGGGTCGTGGCGAGGTACCAAGTCTTCCAGGCGTAATAGAGAAGCGCCGTGTCGCACCGCCAGCAGAAGGGATAGCTGTGCGTCGTCGCCTCCTCGCGATAGAGGAGGCCATGGCTCTTCAGCCAGTCGCGGATGTCTTTCTCCGCGTCTTTCACGTTCCGCCCGGCCCACGGCGTGACCTCCGCGGTGAAGCGCCCCTGCGGATCGACCGTGTGACGCTGCGGAAGGTCGAGCTTCAGCCCGAGCTGGTAATCGTCCTCGCCGTACATGACGGCCGTGTGGACGACGCCCGTCCCGTCTTCGGTCGTGACGAAATCCGCCTGACAGACGTAGTAGGCCTTCTTCCCGGTCTCCTTCGCCAGGTTCATGAAGTCGAACAGGGGCCGGTAGCGCCGTCCGGCGAGCTCGCGCCCCTTCATCTCCTTCTCGATCGTGTACGTTCCCTCGAGCTGGGCGAGCCTCTCCTTCGCGAGGTAATAGCGCTCCTCGCGTCCATCCCGCGTCTGCCGCACGCGCACATAAACGATCTCGGGGCCCACCGCGAGCGCGACGTTCCCGGGGAGCGTCCAGGGCGTCGTCGTCCACGCGAGGATGAAGGCCCCCGGCTCGTCCTCGAGGGCGAACTTCACGGTCACGGAGGGCTCGGTCACATCCTCGTACCCCAGGCTCACCTCGTGGCTGCTCAACGGCGTGCCGCATCGCGGGCAATAGGGAACGATCTTGTGCCCCTGGTAGAGGAGCCCGCCGTCCCAGTACTTGCGCAGGAGCCACCACACCGACTCCATGTAGGTGTTGTCAAAGGTGAAGTAAGGATGGTCCATGTCGAGCCAGTAGCCGATCCGCTCTGTGAGCCGGCGCCAGTCGGTTTCGTAGCGAAGGACGCTTTCCCGACAGAGGCGATTGAATTTCGCGATCCCGAAGGACTCGATCTGTTCCTTGCCGCTGATCCCGAGCTCCCGCTCGACGGCGATCTCGACCGGAAGCCCGTGGGTGTCCCAGCCCCCCTTGCGAGGAACGTAGAAGCCGCACATCGATTTGTAGCGACAGACGATGTCCTTCAACATCCGGGACAGCACATGGTGCACGCCCGGGAGGCCGTTGGCGGTGGGCGGGCCCTCGTAGAAGATGAACGCGGGGGATCCCTCGCGGCGCTTCAGGCTCTCCTCGAAGGCCTTCGTCTCGCGCCAAAAGTCGAGAATCCGCGCTTCCGTCTGGGGCAGGTCGAGCTTGGTCGAGACCGGGATGAACATGTCGGACTTCACGCTCACCGCGCGACCGCCGCGGCCCGAGGCATCCGCTCGATGATGCGTGTGACCAGGCGCGTCAGCGTGGGCTCAGCCTTCGCGGCCGTGGCCAGAATCTTCGGCACGTCGACCGGCTCGAGGGCGTCGGGAAAGCACGTGTCGGTGACCACCGCGAGCGCGAGCACCCGCATCCCGGCGTGGACCGCAACGATCGTCTCGGGCACGAGCGACATGCCAACCAGATCGGCCCCCACCCAGCGCAAGAATCGATATTCGGCGCGGGTTTCCAGATTCGGTCCCGCGACCCCGACGAAAACGCCTTCCCGGAGGGGAATCTTCTCCTCCCGCGCCGTCGCGAGCGCCAGCGCGATCAGCTCCCGGCTGTAGGGTTCGGACATGTCGGGGAACCTTGGCCCGAGCGCGTCCTCGTTCGCTCCGAGGAGCGGGTTGTCGCCCATCAAATTGATGTGATCCACCGCCAGGACGAGGTCGCCGGCCTCGTAGAGCGGGTTCATGCCTCCCGCGGCGTTCGTGATGATGAGCGTTCTCACGCCGAGGGCACGCAGGACGCGGACCGGGAAGGTCACGTCGCGCATCGGATATCCCTCGTAATAGTGGACGCGTCCGTTCATCACCGCGGTCGGTTGCCCGCCGAGCCGTCCTGAAACCAGCTCCCCGGCGTGGCTTTCGACGGATGGAATGGGAAAGTTGGGGATGTCGCGATAGGCGATGGTGGTCGAGGGCTTCATGGCGCCGGCGAACTGGCCGAGCCCGGTTCCCAGGATGATTCCCACCTCGGGGGTGATCCCGAGCTTGGGCGCAAGAAACTCCCGCGCCTCTTCGATCGCCTTGAGCTGGCCTTGGGCTTGATTCATCACGACGCTCATATCAGGTCAGGTTCTCAGCCGGCGTCTCACTTCCGCCTCGTCGATTCCATCCAACTCGACCCATTTCTCCCGGGACGAGGCGCCTCCCACGAGCCGTATCGCGCCCCGCGGCAACCCGAGCGTCTCGCTCAGAAGCCGGATCACCGCCTCGTTGGCCCTGCCATCCTCCGGCGCGGTTGTCACGCGAACCAGGAGCGCCCCGTCCGCCCGAACGCCCGCGACCTCATTCGCACGGCTCTTCGGCGTGACCCTGAGCTTGAGCCTCACGTGGCTCCGGTCGCGGTCCCGGGACCGGCGGCGCCGGGCCGAGGCCCGAAGAGCGCGGTTCCCAGGCGGACGATCGTCGCTCCCTCTTCGATGGCGATCTCGAAATCATCCGACATCCCCATCGAGAGATCGGCATCTGCCGGGAGAAGCCCCGCGCCGGAGGCATCGCGACGGATCCGCGCCAAACGTTGAAACGCCCGCCGCGCTCCTCCCGGGCCGCCTTCCAGAGGTCCGATCGTCATGAGACCCCGAAGCTCCAACCCTTCGAGTCGGCGCGCGACGTCGATGAGATCCAGCGCGCGCTCCGGCGCCACGCCGAATTTGGCCCGGTCCCCGGAGGTGTTCACCTCCACGAGGCAAGGAATTTTGCGGGCCGCCTGGAGGGCCCTCTTGGAAACCTCCCCGGCAATCACGGCCGAATCGATCGAATGAATCACGTCGAAAAGCTGAACCGCGCGCTTGGCCTTGTTGCTCTGCAAATGCCCGACCAAGTGCCACCGGGGACGGGGCTCGACGGCCGTGATCTTCTCTTCGGCTTCCTGGACCCGGTTCTCGCCGAAATCTTGCAATCCGAGTGCAATCGCGCGACGCACCGTCTCGGCCGGGAACCCCTTCGTGACCGGAAGCAGCCGGACCGAGGCCGGGGCCCGTCCCGATCGCGCGCAGGCCCCTGCGATCCGCTCCCTGAGGAAATCCAGGCGATCCGCGAGCTGGTCTTCCCTCATCCACGGAATTCCCTAGAAAAATCCAAGCCGTGCAGTATATCGGTCGACGGAGCGGGCGGACAAGCTCAAAGGGTGCCGTCCGGAGGAGGATCTTCGAGAAATGCTGTGCGCCAATTGTGGGAAGGAGTTGGAGGAGCGCGGGTGCAAGGTCCGCTGCAAGAGCTGCGGCTACTTCGAAGACTGCTCGGACCCCAGCGCGCCGGGGGAATGGGAGACGCCCGCGGTGGCCACGCGGGACGAAACCCCCGCCGGTCCTTCACCCGGGTCGAATAGCCCGAGCGAAGGAGGTTAGCGGGCTTCTTTGTACAGGGAATCGGTCCGGCTGAGATGGCCGGTACAGCCACGATTACGGCACGGAACCCTTTCGGGTGCGGCCAAGAGCTCCGGCACCTTCTCTCCTGTTTGGGAAGCACGCAATTGAGCGAGAGCTTGAAACTGCTGCGGCGTATACATGTAGCCGCACTTCACGCAGCGATACCAGAATTCCTGGTCCATCGGGTCACTCCTGTAGCTTCCCACAGGAAATAACCCCTGCGATCAGTCCGGAGTAGGCGGTGGTGCGTGGTCATGGGCACGAAAATCCGGCGCGGGCGAACGCGCCGCGCTCTTCAATCTAGAGCGCCCGCGGAAGATAGACCATCCCGGGCGCCCTGACAAGCCCTATTCGAGCATGCTAGCATCTACGCATCATTACCGAGGCTGGCCGCCCACCCTGCGCAACGGAGCCGTCCGATGGCGAAAGCGCTGGCTCACATGCTGCTCAACGCCGGCGTGTTCCTCCTGCTTGCGAAGTTCCTTCCCGGCTTTCACGTCAGCGGCTGGGGATCGGCGATCCTCGCGTCGCTCGCGCTCGGAATCGTGAACGCCACGGTTGGCCTGGTCCTCACGATCCTGACCTTCCCGCTGATCTTATTGACGCTCGGGCTCTTCTCCTTCGTCGTCAACGCGATCGTGATCCTCCTTGTGGCGTTCCTCGTGCCCGGCTTGAGCATCAACGGGTTCTTGCCGGCCCTGATCGCCGCCATCGTGCTTTCGAGTATGAATATGTTCTGGAAAGCCGTGACCGCCCCACGGGGCATGGACTAGGGCCGTTCCCAGGAGCGTCCATGCCGTCGCGCCGTCTGCCCGAGGATTTCGCGCCCAACGAGATCACCCAACTTCTGGATAGAAAGCGCAGGTCGGGCGAGAGGATTCTCGATCTCACCGAGACGAACCCCACGCGGGTCGGCCTTCCCGGCGCAGGGCCGGAGGAGTTTCGGGCCTTGTCGGACCCCCGGGGAACGCTCTACGAACCGGATCCCCGCGGCCTCCTCGGGGCGCGTGAAGCGCTCGTGCGCTACTACGCGGGGCGTGGGGGGTCCGGCACGCCGGCCGCATCCCTGTCCGCGGACGATCTCGTGCTCGTCGCCAGCACGAGCGAGGCCTACGCGCACCTCATGCGCCTCCTCTGCGATGCCGGCGACGAGATCGTGATCCCGAGGCCCAGTTACCCGCTCCTCGGGCCGCTGGTGGCTTTGGAAGATGTCCGCGTCGAGAGCTACCGGCTTGCCTACCACGACCGGTGGCAGCTCGACCTCGAGTCCCTGGAAGGTGCGATCTCGCCGCGCACGCGGGCCGTCCTCCTCGTCCAGCCCAACAATCCGACCGGCTCCTGCCTCTCCCTCGAGGAGGCGGCGCGCGTGGAGTCGCTCTGCGCCGAGCGCGGGATCGCGATCATCTCGGACGAGGTGTTCGGGGACTTTCCGTGGCCTCCCTCGTCCGCGCCGCTCCCGTCCATGCTCGGCGAGCGAGAGGCCCTCACGTTCGTGTTGGGCGGCCTCTCGAAGCTCTGCGGGATGCCGCAGATGAAGGTGGCCTGGATCGCGGCCGTGGGTAGGGGCAAAGGCGACGCCCTGCGCGGACTCGAGTGGATCGCGGACTTGTTTCTCTCGGTTTCCACGCCGGCGCAAGTCGCGTTGCCGAGGCTTCTCGAGGCGAGGCACGGCTTTCAGAGGAGCGTCCGGGAGCGGCTGACGGCCAACTTGGCCCGGCTGCGCGCCCTCGGGAATGGTGGGTCCGGATTTCGTGTCCTGGAGGCGGAGGGAGGATGGAGCGCGGTGCTCGAAGCGCCGGCGGCGTCGGGTGATTTCGCGCTCGAGGCGCTACGGACGCGCAATGTCCTGGTTCATCCGGGGCACTTCTACGAGATCGCCCGGGAGGGCTCGGTGGTCGTAAGCCTCCTGCCTGAAGCCGCGGTCTTCGAGGAGGCGGTCGCGTGCCTCGAGGGCATGGCGTGAGCCGGAGAGCTGTCGCGGAGCTCGCGGCCGCGGCGGTCGCGGCAGCGATGGCCGTCGCGATTCCGCTGGGGGCGGCGGTGACGGGACCCGCGATGAAGGCGATACCCCCCGCCTCCCTGGAAGCGTTGCACCGGTCGCTCCAGGAGGTCGCCGGCTTGGTCCCGGCACCAGGGAAACCGTACGTCCTCGATCCGGAAGGACCGAAGCTCGACATCGACCCCCACGCCCCATGGGACCCGGACGTGAAAACCTGGACGCGCCCGGCCCGGGCAACCGCCGAGAGCTACTACGACGTACCGGAAGGGGCGCGGGGCACGTCCGCGGAGCAACGCGATCTCCTCGGGCCGATCGAGGTTACCGTCGAGCTGAACGGCGATCCGCGGCTCCCGGGGCTTGCCTCGGAGGGTGCCCCTCCTGCGATCCTCCGGCTCAAGGGCGCTCTCGCCGTGGAGATTTCAACCGTCGTCCCCGGCCCCGCGCAGGGACGCGTGGCGTCCATGACCCCACGGCAAAGCGCCTACCGGCTCGCCGCGCTGACCATTTTCATCGGCGACCCCACGACCGAGGCCGGCATCGTGACCGCGGTCCGAAAGGGCTCCCCTCCTCGCGGGGGCCTCGGGCAAACCTCGAACCCGGCGGCTCTTCGTCTCATCTGCATCCGCCTTCACGGGCCGAAGAAGCCGATCGAGGAGCTGGCCCGGGGCATTCCGACCGCTTCCCTCCGCCGCCTCCTTCGCGGATGAGTCGGCCAAAATACTTCTGGAATTGATTTGCCCCCGGTGTAGCCTAGCCTGCGCGCAGTGGTGTTTTCCGCGTTGAGGGGCCGGAAAACCTCCGCTCCATTCACCAGGTGGTCTCGCCGCCTGAATCACGTTCCTGAACACGTAAAGGGGGTATCGCAGATGAAGGCTCGTCTTTCTCTTCTCGTCCTCTTTGGTGCGCTCTTTGTCCTCGCGGGCTCGCTGATGGCAGCGGACACCAAGGCGCCCGCCCAGGCCGAACAGCCTTGGGCCATGAACGCGACGATCATCGAGGCCTGCAGCTGCCCGATGTTCTGCCAGTGTTATTTCAGCGCCGAGCCGTCCTCCCACGCGGGACATGGGGAGCACGAAGGCCACGCGGAGACGTATTGCCGCTTCAACAACGTCTACAAGGTGAACCGGGGCACCTATAAAGGGACGAGCCTTGCGGGCGCGAGATTCTGGATCGCCGGCGACTTGGGTGCGACTCTCGCCGACGGCGAGGCGGACTGGGCGGTCATCACGTTCGATCCTTCCGTGACGCCGGCGCAGCGCGAGGGGATCCAAACGATCGTCGGCAAGGTGTACCCGGTCAAGTGGGCTTCCTTCGCGGTGGGAGCCGACGCGCCCGTCATGTGGGAGCACAAGCCCGGATCCGACGCAGCCCACGCGTCGCTCGACGGCGGCAAGGCCGGCGAGGTCATCCTCAAGAATTCGGTCAACAAGAACGTCGCGGGCCCCGTCGTGATCAAGAATCTCCGGTATTTCGGCGCGCCGCGGAACGAGGGCTTCGTGCTCATGCCGAACGAAGTCGAAGCCTATCGCCTCGGCGACAAGGCCTACGAGTACAAGGGCACGAACGGCTTCATGATCACGGTCGATATCGCGTCCAAGGACATCAAGGAGCAGGCCACGAACTAACGGCCCGCCCCTCCGGAGCGCACGAGGCACCTTGGGCGATACGCCCAAGGTGCCTTTGTGTCCTCGTAGCCAAGCCGGTTCCGTTTCAAACGGATCCAGTCGGGAGGATCGAATGAACAAAGCCCAGCTCGGCAGGTGGTGGGATCATTTCAGGACCGTCAACGGGATCACGTTGCGCGGGATCAAGGCGATCCCGAAGGACAAGATCGAATCCAAGCCATGCAAGGACATGCGCACGCCGAAGGAGCTCATCGTGCACATGTATACCTCGATGCCGGCGGTCGCGGAGGGCATTACCCAAGGGGAGATCACGTGGTCTGATGAGGACGACAAGAAGGCCGCCGCGGGCCTCACGTCGCTCGAGGACCTCCTGCGTTACGCGTCCGATGGCTGGAAGGCGACCGATCGCGCTGTGCAGTCGCTGACCGACGAGAAGATCACGCGCATGGTCAAAACGCCGTGGGGTGAGAGCTTCCCGGGGTTCGTCTGCGTCCAGATCATCTACGACGAGCACCTGCATCACCGTGGCCAGCTCTACGCCTATCTCCGCCAGTTGGGAATCGAGCCGCCGTTCATGTGGGACTTCGAGCACAACGCTCCCGAGTTCCAGCCGCGAGCGGCCGCGCAGCAGGTCTGAGAATCTGGCCGCACAACCGCCAAATCCTAGGGGGTCGGACGCGACGAGCGCCGGCCCCCTTCGCGCACCCGCCCCGATCGCGTTTCTCTGGAGCGCCCAGTTCTTCTCGCAATTCGGGGATTCCGTCTTCCAGCTGGCTTTTATCTGGCTCATCCTCGACCTCACCGGATCGAAATCGGCGACCGGCATCGCGGCCACGATCTCCTACCTGCCTTCGCTGATCTTCGGAATCGGCGCGGGGCTCCTCGTCGACCGGTGGAACCGCAGGATTGTCATGATAGGCGCGGATGCGGCCCGGGCGGCGCTCCTCGCGGCCTCCACCGTGCTCTACCTCACGGGCGCGCTCACGCCCATCTTCCTGACCGCGATCGCCTTCGGGGCCGCCACCGCCTCCGTCCTCTTCTATCCGGCCCGCGATGCCATGCTCCCCGAGCTGGTGTCGCGCGAGGGGCTGAATCGGGCGAACGCTTGGGTGCAGCTCTCGCAGCAGGGCGCCTTCTTCGCGGGCCCCATGGTCGCGGGTTATCTCATCAAGCGCTTCGGCGTCGTATCGGCGTTCCCCACCGGAGCGCTCTTCTTCCTCTGCTCGCTGGGAGCGCTGCTTTTCCTGAGGGGCGCCGGAGCGGGACACCGGCGAAGCGATCCAAACCGGATCAGCCTCTCGCAGGATTTCCGATCCGGCCTCAAGGCGATCGCATCGGACCGCACGCTCGTTCTCCTCCTCGGACTGACCGCGCTCAACAATCTCTTCATCATGGGACCCGCGATCGTGGGAACCGCGGTGCTGGTCCGCGACACGATCCATGGGGACGCCTCGGCCTACGCCCTCGTCGAAGCGACCTACGGCGTGGCCATGATCCTGGGCAGCCTCACGATCGGGCGCCTCGGCGCGCGAGTGGGATACGGGCGCCTACTCCTGATCGGGATCACGATGGACGGGCTGACCTATGTCCCGATCCTCGTATGTAAGACTCTGCCCCTTCTGATCGCGATCTCCTTCGTCCACGCCCTGGTGATCCCGGTGATCACGATTCCACGAACGACTCTCGTCCAGGGAATGATCCTCCCCAGGCTCCAAGGGAGGGTGTTCGCGCTCGTCAACGTTGTCGTGCTCGGAACGACGGCGATCTCCTCGGGACTGACCGGGCTGGTGCTCGATCACATGGGCGCGCCGGCTCTCTTCGGATGGATCGGCTCGCTGGCGACGGCGACCGGGCTACTTGGGTTCGCGTCCCGACGGTTGCGCGGGCTCTGACGGGGGCGGGAGGGGAGCCCTCAGCTCGACCAGCTTTTTCCGGGTGAGCTCGTCCGCCGGATCGATCCGGGAGGCGCGCTCGTAGAGCGCCAGCGCATCCCCCCTGCGCCCGGCTTTCTCGCGGAGGACGGCGAGGTTCGTGAGCGCGAGCGTATTGTCGGGCTCAAGCTCGGCCCCGCGCGTGAGCGACCGCTCCGCCTCCGCCGTTCGTCCGTGGGTCGCCTGGAGCACGCCGAGATTGACCCAGGCTTCCGCGTAGTCGGGATTCTTCCGAATCGCCGACTCGAAGAGACGCATCGCCTGCCCGGCATCTCCCTTGATCGCGAGCTTCACGCCAAGGCTGTACTCCGCGTCCGCGTTCATCGTCTTGGGCATCGGCCCTTGAGCGAGATTGCCCAGGAGGAAAAGAGACGCCACGCCCGCGATCGCCGTGGCGCGCTCCCGAGCGCGCGCCTCCTCGAGGAACCACCGCGCCCCGGCCGCCGCGAAAATGAGGAGCGGCGGCACTAGCGGCAGGCGGTAGCGCGCCGTGATGAAGAAGGCGAGAACCGCGGCTCCGTACGCGACGACGATCGCGGCGAGCATTGGGGCTCGGCGCCAGCACGCCGCCATGCCGACGAGCCCGAGCGGCATGAGAAGCCCGAACGGAAACGCCAGTCCCGGGACTTTCCAGAGCAGGAGGCGAAGCGCGGGCGAGTGCGCGCGGGCGGGATAGATCTCCTGGTTGCGCGGGATCTCGTTCCCGGCGAGGAGGAGGTAGAGCTTCTTGAGCTGAAGCCGAGCGAATCCGAGCGGGTCGGATCCCGCGTAGGCGATCACCTTCCCGACGAAGTAGCTCGAGGCGGCGCCCGCGCCCCGGATCCCTTCCCGGCGCGGCTCCAGCACGAATCGCTTCCAATGCAGGTCGGGGCGGATCGCCACGGTCTCGTCGTAACGCGGATTATTCCCGATGAAGAGGTTGATCCCGCCGTTCCAGGAGATCGGAATGAATTCGCCGCCTCGCTCCAAGTTGCGCCACAGGACCGGGGCGATGGCGAGCGCCAGGCCCACGAGGACGATCCACGCGCGCCGGCGCGCGACGGCCGCGAGGACCGCCACGATCACGAGCGATGTCGCCGTGACGATCGAGGCAAACCCCGCAACGAGGCCCGACCCTCCCCAGAGCCAAGGGCCGCGCCGAGGGTTCTCGCGCGCGAGGAGCGCCAAGAGGATCGAAGCGAGCTGGAGCGCGATCGTGAGCGTGGGCGTGAGAAGCTCCCCGTCGAAGTAGATCAGCATGCCGTACAGCGCCGCGCCGATTCCCGCGTAGAGCCCGACCCTCCGGTCGAAGAGCCGCGCCCCGATCCACGCGGTCATCACGGCGCTCGCCGCGCCGAGGAGCGCCTGCACGATGCGAGGCGCGAGGTATCCCGGGCCCGCGGCCGCATAGATCCAGCCCAGAAAGTAGGAATAGCCGGGCGGTTGCCAGAAGATCAGGTCGGGATGGCCGTGGCCCGAGGCGATCGAGCGCGCGGCATCGTCGTACGTTGCCGCGTCGATCACGGGGTTCACGAAGAAGGGGCTCGCGCGCATCGCGAGCACGTGGATGAGCCGCGGCAGAAACGCCACAACGAAGAGCAGGAGCATGGAGCCCACGGAAAGCCCCGGCCCCTGCGCGTGCGACCGCCCCGGTGCGCGCGCTCGTCCCGGCGCGCGCGTCGGTCTCGGCCTCACCCCGGGTGGCCCGCCGCGGCTCGGCCGCGGCGCTTGCGTGCCCAAAAGTAGGAGAACGGGAACCCGAGCGAGGCGACGAGCACGCCGGCGGCGGCGCGCCACCCGCTCGAGCTCAAATCGCTCGCCACGATCGCCACCGTGACCAGAATGAAGACGAGCGGCGTGATCGGGTAGAGCGGGGTGTGATAGCTCGGCGCCTGGACGATTCCTTGCCGCTCTTTCCGCCTGTACACGAACAGGGCCGCGATCGTGATCCCGTAGAAGAGCCACGAGGTCGTGACGAACCAGCCGGACACGTCCTCGAACCCGCCCGCGAACCAAAGCCAGATCGTGGAGAGCGCCCCCTGGATCCAGAGGGCGACGTCGGGGGTGCCGCGTTCCACGTTGACATGCGCCGCGCGCTTCCAGAAGAGCCCGTCGGCCGCCATGGCCAGCGTCACGCGCGGGCCGGTTAGAATCGAGGCGTTCACCGTGCCGAACGTCGAAACGGCCACGAGGACGGCGAGGGCGCGTCCGCCCCAGTCCCCGAGGATCCGCCGCATCGCCTCCGCGCCCACCGCTTCGTAGGTGCCCACCTCCGCCGGGCTCAGCACCGAGAAGTAAGCCAGATTGGTGATCACGTAGACGACAACGACGAGCATCGTCCCGCCCAGGATCGCGATCGGGAAGTTCCGAGCGGGGTTCACAACCTCTCCCCCCACGTAGGTGGAGTCGGTCCACCCGTCGTAGGCGAAGAAAACCGGGATCATCGCGAATGCCAGGGCGAGGAGGAAGGGGTGACCGCGGTGCGGCACGGTCACGACCTGACCGGCGGGCGGCCCGGCGTGAGGAAGAAGGAAGGCGGCGAGGCAGAGGACCAGGATGCCCGAGACCTTGAGCGTGGTGAGCACGGTCTGTGTGCCCGTGCCCTGCTTCACGCCGAGCAGGTTGACGAACGTGAGGAACGCGATCGCTCCGAAACCGGCGAAAAACTCGGCGCCCTTGCCGAGCCCGACCGCCTGGCAGAAGTAGGTCGCGAACACGCTCGCAATGGAGGCGATCACCGTCGGCTTGATCACCCAGAGGCTCGCCCATCCGAAAATGAAGGCCAGGCGGTCCCCGAAGCTCTCGCGGATGAAGACGTAGAGCCCCCCGGTTCGCGGGTGGGTGACCGCCATCTCCGCGAGCGCGAGCGAGCCGCACATCGAAAGAACGCCGCCGAGCACCCATGCGAGCAGCGCCGCGGCCGGGCTCGTCAGCTCCTGCGCCACGGAATGAGGGGAGCGGAAGATACCGGATCCGATAATGCTCCCCACCGTGATCGCGGTCGCGGCGTAGAGGCCGATCCGGCGCTTGAGCGGGGGCTCCTCGCGCGGGGGAGGTGTCTGGCCGACCATGGCGGCAGACCGTACCCGCTCCCGGTCGCGCTGTCCACGGCATCCGTCCGGTGAGGAACGGTATACTGTTGCGAACGGTCACCTTCGACCCGCCCGCTGGGCGGGGCTCGTGTTGCGGAGGCGTAATGGCGATAACGGAAAACGGATCGGCCCGGATCATCCTGATCGCTCTGCTTGTCGCTTCGCTCGTTCTCGTCTGGTTGATCATCCGGCCCTTCGCCGCCGCTCTCTTCATGGCGGCGGTGCTCGCGGTCACGTTTCATCGCTGGTATGCCCGGCTCCTTACCCGTGTGCGCGGACGCCGAACCCTCGCCGCCGGCATCATCACAGCCTGTCTCGTGCTCGCGCTGGTCTTGCCCGTCGCCGCTCTCGGGGTGATTGCGGTGCGGGAGGCCGCGGAGAGCCTGGATTTTCTCCACAAGGTGCTCGCAGAGGAAGGCGTGGAAGGACTCATCCGGCAAGTGCCCGAGCCGATCCAGGGCTGGGTCGCCCAGCGGTGGCGCCAGATACCGAAGCGCGACCAGAATGCGGAATTTATCTTCAATCTCGAGCGTCGGGCGGCCGCGTCGATCCCCCGTCTCCTCAACGAGGCCGGGCAGATCGTCGCCCAAGCCCTGCTCATGTCGGTCGCGCTCTTCTTCATGCTCATGGACGGCGGGAGGCTCCTCGCCTGGCTGGACGTGATCTCGCCGCTTCAGCGAAGACAGATGCGCGAGCTGTTCTCGGAATTCCGTCGCGTCTCGGCCAGCGTGTTGCTCGGCTCGGTGGTGACCGCGGGCGCGCAGGCCGCGGCCGCGCTCGTCGGGTACCTCATCGCGCGGGCGCCGAATCCTTCCTTCCTCGCCCTCGCGACGTTCTTCCTGGGGCTGATTCCGATTCTAGGCGCCGGAGGATTTTCCTTCGCGGTCGCCATCTATCTCTACCTGACGGGGCATGTCTATGCGGCGGTCTTTCTCGCCATCTGGAGCACGTTCGTGGTCGGGATGGTGGACAACGTCCTGAAGCCGATCGTGATCAAAGGCGGGATGGAAATGCACGGGGCGATCGTCTTCTTCGCGTTGATCGGAGGGCTCGCGGCGTTCGGTCCCGTCGGACTCGTGCTCGGCCCGCTCAGCGTGAGCCTTCTGCTCGCCGTCCTGCGCATCTACCAGCGCGACTTCCCGGAATCCGAAGGGGCCGCGGCCTCACCGTAGCAGCGGTGTCCTTGGAGGAGAGATTTCATGAACGCCCCGCTTCGCGTCGAATCGCTCGTCAAGTCCTATGGCTCCCGTCCCGCCCTCGCGGGGGTTTCCTTGCACGTGGCCGAGGGGGAGATCTTCGGTCTCCTCGGCCCGAACGGCGCGGGCAAGACGACCCTCATCCGCTGCGTCGTGGGCCGGGTCGTGCCGAACTCAGGGTCCATCACGATCTTCGGCGATCCGGTCGGGAGCGCCCAGGCGCGGGCGCGGATCGGCTACATCCCGCAAGAGATCGCGCTCTATCCGCGGCTCACCGCCGAAGAGAACCTCACCGTGTTCGGACGCTATGCCGGAGTCTCGGGGGAGGCGCTGCCCGGCGCGATCCGGGGCTGCCTCGATTGGGCCGGCCTCACGGAGAGATCCAAAGAGCCGGTGATGAAATTTTCCGGCGGAATGAAACGAAGGCTCAACATGGCCGCCGGGCTCTTGCAGAGGCCGAAGCTCGTCCTCCTCGATGAGCCCACGACCGGGGTCGATCCGCAGTCGCGCCAGCGGATCTACGCGATGGTCGAGGAGCTTCGCGCGGACGGCGCCTCGGTGATCTACACGACCCACTACATGGAGGAAGCCGAGCGGCTCTGCGACCGCATCGCCATCATCGACCACGGGAAGATCATCGCGCTGGGAACGCACGGGGAGCTGGTCCGCCAGAATTTCGGCTCGAGGTGCGAGCTGGTGCTCCACTGCGACGGGGAGGCCGCGGCGGCTCACTCGAAGTGGGCGGAGGCGCGAGGCGGCGCCGTGAACGGAGCCTCGTTCCGGTTCCCCGTCTCTGATCCGGCCTTCGAAATCGCCGAGATTCTCGAGTCCGCGCGGGCCGAAGCGGTTCCGGTCCGCGATCTCTCATTCAAGTCGCCGAACCTCGAATCGGTATTTCTCCACCTGACCGGAAGGGGGCTCCGCGAATGATCTTCTCGATCGTGCGAACGGGCTTCATGAACCTCCGCCGGGACCGAGGCGCCCTCACCTTGAGCTTCATCGTGCCGATCGCCTTCTTCTCGATCTTCGCGGGGATCTTCGGAAGCAGGAGCGGCGGGACCGACCCGATCCGAATGGCGGTGGTCGACGAAGACCATAGCGAGCTGTCCCGGCGCCTCGTCGAAGCGCTGCTGGCAGAGGGAGGCTTGAGAGCCCAGACCGGACCCGCGGCGGCGAAAGGGGCTCAAGCTTCCCTCTATGACGCGCGCACCGCGGAAGCCGCCGTGCGCTCGGGCGATCTCCCGGTTGCGGTGATCATTCCGAAGGGGTTCGGGGAATCCCCAATCCAGTTCGGCCCCTCGGCGAAGCAGACCAAGCTTCAGATCCTGAACGACAGCTCCGATCCGATCGCGGCGCAAGTGGTGTACGGGCTGATTCAGAAATCGGCGATGGTCTCGCTCCCGGACGCAATGGCATCGGAAGGCGCCAAGTACCTGGACCGCGTGAGCGGCGGGCTCACGAGCGAGCAAAGGGCGCGGGTCGATCGGTCCATGCAGGAGCTTCGCGTCTACTCAGAGTCGAGGCGGAAGCAGGCGGCCGGCGGTGGCGGCGGCGCGGGCGCCGCGGCCGGCGGCACGACCCTGACCGGCCTGGTCTCGGCGGATATTCGGGACGTGGTCGGGGAGAACAAGAAAAATCCGCTCGTCGCCTTCTACGCGGCCGGCATCGGCGTCATGTTCCTTCTCTTCAGCGCGTCGGCGGCGGGAGGGGCGATCCTGGATGAATCCGAGAGCGGCACCCTCGACCGGATCCTCTCTTCGCGGGTGACGATGAGCACCCTACTTCTCGGGAAGCTTCTCTATTCGGCGCTACTCGGAATCAGCCAGCTCACGGTGATGTTTCTTTGGGGAGCGCTCGCGTTCAAGGTCGAGCTGTTCCGCCATCTCGGAGGTTTTTTCCTGATGGCGACGGTGACCGCCTTTGCCTCGGCCGGCCTGGGTCTGGCGCTCGCCGCCTCGTGTAAGACGCGGGCTCAGCTCGGCGCGCTCACCACGCTCGTCGTGCTGGTCATGTCCGCCCTCGGTGGTAGCATGGTTCCGCGTTTCATCATGCCGGAGTTTCTTCAGAAGATCGGGCTCGTGACGTTCAACGCGTGGGCGCTCGACGGATTCACGAAGATCTTCTGGCGCGAGGAGCCGGTCACCCACGTCTGGCCGCAAGTGCTCGTGCTGGTTGGAGCCGCGACGCTGTTTTTCGCGATAGCGCGAAGGCTCGCGCGCCGGTGGGAGGTGGCGTGATCCGGGCGCGCGGAAGCGGGAAAAAAAGTGGAGGCGGAGGGAATTGAACCCTCGTCCGAAAGTAGATCCAGAAGGAGCACTACGCGCGTAGTCCGTTATCCAGATTTCGCAGCCCCGGACGCCAACGGACTAGGTCACGGTGCCGCTAGCTCGATGTGATCTCGTCCCCCCGACTCAAGCGGATCGTTGGGACCAGCCTACCTTAATGACGCCCGATCCAGCCTCGGCAGGCTCAGACCGGTCGAGCGTGGCAGCTAAGCCGCCAGAGCCAATTCAGAATTGGCTTTTGATCTTCGCCCGTGGTTTTACGAGGCCTACGGGCACCTCGGCGCGCGTTCCTAAATTCACCACTCCGTCGAATCCGTTCGCCCCCAATGGGTTACTGTCTATCCTATGATTTCGTGAGCTGCTCCCAGGATTCTACCAGGGTCGGCCCCATAGTTCATCCAGATATCCCTTTACCCCCCCGCGATAGGTAAGTACACTGCCTCGGCTTTGCGGAGGGGTTCCCATGGCCCCCCGCGCCTGCAACTATTGTGGCACCCAAGCGCGCAGTTAACCCCGAACGTGGAGGTACCATGAGGTCCCGGAAGAGCCTGTTTTTGCTAGCGGCGTTTCTGCTCCTCGTCCCTGCGGCGGCCTTCGCCAACGGCGGCTGGATGATCGATGCACGCGCCGGTGTCGGACTCCCGATGGGCGACTTCGGTAATGAGTTCAAGTCGGGTCTCCTTATCGGCGTCGATGCCTCTCACATGATGAGCCCGCAGTTCGCCCTCGGCTTCGATGGGAATTACATCAAGAACAACCCCAGCGATGACAACCAGGCAGCGCTCGACGCCGTGTTCGGGCCGGGCACGGATGCCGCCGCCAAGTTCCTCCACTACGGCGTGCACGCCAAGTACATGATGTCCACGAAGGGTACGAAGATGACCCCGTACCTGGTCGGCGGAGCAGGTCTCTACAATGTCAAGGTCGAGGTCACGCCTCCAGGTGGTCCGGACATCAGCGATTCGGAGACGAAGTTGGGTATTCGCGGCGGCCTTGGATTGAATTGGATGATGGGGCAGAACTGGGGCCTCGGATTCCAGGCCGACTACAACGATGTCTTCACGAGCGACCAATCTTCGCAGTACATCGGACTCTCGGGCGGGCTTCACTTCAATCTCACGCCAAGCTCGCACCAGTAGTCGGCAACGATTCGACTGAACCGTCCGCGCGCGGGCGGGCAGAAAACAACCCGGCCGGGGAGCAATCCTCGGCCGGGATTCTTTTACCAGTTTGGCATCGGCAAGTGCCCTCGGCACCGGTAGACTCATTTTTATCCGGCGCAACCCCACCCAAACGGGGAGATACCATGGAATCCTGGAAGAGCTTTTTCCTGATTACGGCCGTGCTCCTCGTGCCCGCCGCGTCCGCCTCCGCGAGCGGCGGATGGCTGATTGACGCCAACGCGGGGATAGGCATTCCGACGAGCGATTTCGGCAAGGACTGGAAATCCGGCCTCCTGATGGGCGCCTCGGCGGCCTACGCGCTCACCCCCCAATTCGCGGTCGGTGTGGACGGATCGTACGTGAAGAACGACCCATCCAACGATTACGCGGCGATCCTCAAGTCCTCCAGCGCGGATGATGAATTCAAGCTCGTCCATTACGGCGCGCACGGGAAATGGATCGCTCCCGCGACCGCGAACCGGGTGAGCCCCTACCTTGTGGCCGGGGTGGGGCTCTACAGCGTGAAAAACAACTACGTGGAGCCGACGTTTTCGGTCGAATCGACCCAGACCGCCTTCGGGCTTCGCGGCGGCGTGGGGTTCGATTGGATGATCGGCTCGACCTGGGGTCTTGCGTTCGAGGGCGACTACCACCACGTCATGATCGACAAGGACAAGTTCGGATACAAATCGGCGCCGTTCATCGGAGTGACCGCCGGCATTCACTGGGCGCTGCACCCGGGGGCGAAGTAGGCGCGCTAAGGCAGGCGCCGGGGCCGCCTTTACTTCCCGCCTACTTCGTCGTCCCCGTGATCCGCATCGCGTAGAACGACCGCCAGACAAACGTCATCGACACGAGAAGAAACGCCGCGGCCAGGACGCCCGTCAGGGTCGGGCCCTGCTGGCGCGCCAGGGAAACGGCCAGCTCCACGGCGAGAAGCCCGAAGAGGGTCGTGAACTTGATCACCGGGTTCATGGCTACGGACGAGGTGTCCTTGAACGGATCCCCCACCGTGTCGCCGACGACGGTGGCGGCGTGCAGCTCTGTTCCCTTCTCCTTCAAGGTCACCTCGACCACCTTCTTCGCGTTGTCCCACGCCCCACCCGCGTTTGCCATGAAGATGGCCTGGAACAGACCGAAGAGCGCGATCGAGATCAGGTAGCCGATGAAGAAGAAGGGCTCGACGAAGGCGAACGCCAGGGTTCCGAAGAAGACCGCGAGGAAGATATTGAACATCCCCTTCTGCGCGTACTGGGTGCAGATCTCGACAACCTTCTTGGAGTCGGAGACCGAGGCTTTGGTCGTCCCCTCGAGCTTGATGTTCCGCTTGATGAACTCGACCGCGCGGTAGGCGCCCGCCGTCACCGCCTGCGTGGAAGCTCCCGTGAACCAGTAGATCATGGCGCCCCCCGCGATCAGGCCCAGCAAGAAGGGCGCGTGGAGGAGCGAGAGGTTCGCCACGTACTCGGGCTTCAGGCCCTCGGTCAGGGCGACGATGATCGAGAAGATCATCGTGGTCGCGCCCACCACGGCCGTGCCGATGAGAACCGGCTTGGCGGTCGCCTTGAACGTGTTCCCGGCGCCGTCGTTCTCCTCGAGATTGTGCTTCGCCCGCTCGAAGTCGACGTCGAATCCGAACTGCGCCTTGACCTGCTGGCGGATGCCCGGGATCGTCTCGATCACCGATAGCTCGTAGATGGATTGCGCGTTGTCGGTCACCGGACCGTAGGAGTCCACCGCGATCGTCACCGGCCCCATCCCCAGAAACCCGAACGCCACAAGCCCGAAGGCGAAGACAGCGGGGGCGATCATGAGACTTCCAAGCCCCAGCGTGCTGACCCCGTACGCGAGCGACATGAGGATCAAAATCGCGAGGCCGAGCCAGTAGGCGCTGAAATTCCCCGCCACGAGCCCCGACAGGATGTTGAGCGACGCGCCTCCCTCCTTCGAGCAGGTCACGACTTCGGCCACGTGCTTGGAGTTCATGGAGGTGAAGATCTTGACCAGCTCGGGGATTACCGCTCCCGCCAGAGTGCCGCACGTGATCACCGTCGAAAGCTTCCACCAGAGCGACCCGTTGCCCAGGCCGCGGATGAGCACGTACGACGCGGCGTAGGTGGCCGCGATCGAGACGAAGGAGGTCAGCCAGACGAGACGCGTGAGCGGATGCTCGAAGTCCATCTTGTCGGCCGTCGCGTACTGGCGGCGGCTGATCCACTCGTTCACCTGGTAGGAGAGCCCGCTCGCGACCACCATCATGACGCGCATCACGAAGATCCAGACCAGGAGCTGAACCTGGACGATCGGCTCGCGAACGGCCAGCAGGATGAAGGAGATGAGCGCGACTCCGGTCACGCCGTAGGTCTCGAAGCCGTCGGCCGAGGGGCCCACCGAATCTCCCGCGTTGTCGCCGGTGCAGTCCGCGATCACGCCGGGGTTCCTCGCGTCGTCCTCCTTGATCTTGAATACGATCTTCATGAGGTCCGAGCCGATGTCGGCGATCTTCGTGAAGATGCCACCCGCGATTCGGAGCGCCGCGGCGCCGAGCGACTCTCCGATCGCGAAGCCGATGAAGCAGGGCCCGGCCATGTCCCCCGGTACGAAGAGCAGGATGATGAGCATGATCAGAAGCTCGACCGAGATCAGCGCCATGCCGATGCTCATGCCGGCTCGGAGTGGTATGGAGTAGCAGGAGAAAGGCTTTCCGGTCAGGGCGGCGAACGCGGTCCGGGAGTTGGCCAGCGTGTTGATCCGGATTCCGAACCACGCCACGCTGTAACTTCCTGCCATCCCGACGAGGCTGAAGAACAGGATGACCGCGACCTTGAAGGGCGGGAATCCTCGCTGGATCTCGCCCGCGGCGTTGACGCCGGTCACGGCCAGCCAGCCGAAGTAGACCAGGACGATGGCGCTGATGAACGCCCATAGCACGATGAGGAACTTGCCCTGCTGGGTCAGGTAGGTCTTGCAGGTCTCGTAGATCAGCTCCGAGATCTCCGCCATGGATTGATGGACCGGGAGCTTCCGGATTCGCGTGTAGGCCGCGATGCCGAACACCATGCCGAGGGCGCAGATGAGAAGCCCGAAGATGAGAAGGTTGTGGCCGTTGACGCCTCCGACGAACGTCACGGTCTTGAGGTCCGGAAGCGCGAGACTCGCCTCTCCCCCGCCGTGATGCGTCCCACTACCCTTCGCGAAAACCGTCGCGGGGGGCGCGAGCACGCACAGCGCCGTAAGCGCCGCCAGCATGAGGGCCACCAGTGCCGTCCGACCTCTGGTCCCGATTCCCAGCATTATTTCTCCTCAATTCGAGTTTGCGGTTGGAAGGGGTTGGCCGCCCGACGTGGCAGGCGCTTCATCGCCCGGTGAAAGTTGCAAGGCATCGCGAGAACAAAGGTTTATACCAGAGAAGAGGGGTGGTGTCGAGCGGAGGTTTGGGAGACGGGCCAGCTGCCCCGGTTAGCGTCACAATTTCATCCGCTGGCGAGGGGGCCCCGCCGCGTATATCCTCGGGGCTCATCTGCAAAGAACAAGGGGGACTCCATGACACGGCCGGCTGAAGTCGTATCGATCGACGCATCCGCCATCGAAAACCTTCTCAAGACATTTCGGGGCGATGTCGTCCGTCCGGGGGGTGCCGATTACGAGAAGCTCCGGAGGGTGTGGAACGGATCGATCGATCGCCGCCCCGGGGTCATCGCCAGATGCACCGGGGTCGCGGATGTCCTGGCGGCGGTCCGATTCGCACGGGAGCGGGGACTGCTGGTTGCGGTGCGCAGCGGCGGGCACAGCTTCCCCGGCTTGTCCGCTTGCAACGACGGCATGATCATCGATCTGGCTCCCATGCGAGGAATTCGCGTGGATCCCGAGCGTAGAACGGCGCGAGCCCAGGCCGGCGTGCTCCTGGGCGAGTTGGACCGGGAAACCCAAGCGTTCGGCCTCGCGGTTCCCGCGGGCGTCGTGACCCACACCGGCCTCGCGGGGCTCACGCTCGGCGGCGGCATCGGTTGGATCATGCGGAAGTACGGGCTTACGATCGACCAGCTTCTCTCCGTCGATCTCGTCACCGCGAACGGAGAGTTCGTGACGGCGAGCGAGAGCGTGAATGCCGATCTGTTCTGGGGCGTTCGCGGTGGCGGCGGCAACTTCGGCATCGTGACCGAATTCGAGTTCCGGCTGAACCCGCTCGGTCCTCAGGTCATGGCGGGCCCGGTCTTCTGGACGATGGAGGAAGCTCCCCGGGTGCTGCGTCTCTACCGTGATTGGATCGCGGACTGTCCCGATGAGTTGATGACCATCGTCGTGCAGCGTCGCGCGCCAGCGCTCCCCGCCGTCCCACCGGATCTCGTCGGGAAGCGCGTGATCGCGGTGGCCGCCTGCTACGCGGGTCCGGTGGAGGACGGAGAGCGCGTGCTGCGGCCGCTCAAGGGATTCGGGTCGCCCGTGCTCGACCTGTGTCAGCCCAAGCCGTTTCTCGCTCATCAGGCGATGTTCGACCCGTCGTTCCGGCGCGGCTGCTGGTATTACGTAAGGTCCTGCGACGTCGCGCGGCTCGACGACGATGTCATCGATATCGTGGTGGAATACGGGAATCGCATCACGTCACCCATCACAAGCCTCGCCCTGTGGCAGATGGGAGGTGCCGTCTCCCGAGTCGCTGACGACGATACCGCATTCCACGGCCGGAACGCAGGCTTCACGTTCAACATCAACGGCAACAGCGAAACCGGGGATGGATTCGACGCAGAGCGGGAGTGGGCCCGCGCCTTCTGGACCGCCCTCGCTCCACACCACACGAGCGTGTACGTCAATTTCTTGATGGAGGAGGGGGAGGAGCGCGTCAGGCAAGCCTACGGAGCGCCGAAGTACGCGCGGCTGAAGGCGCTCAAGCGAACCTACGACCCGACGAATTTCTTTCGCATGAACCAGAACATCCGCCCGGATTGATGGCGGGCAGACGGGTCTGCGCGTGGGCCGGCGACGATCCCCTGATGCGTCGCTACCACGACGAGGAATGGGGCGTGCCGGTGCACGACGATCGGCGCCTCTTCGAGTTCCTAATCTTAGAGGGTGCGCAAGCGGGCCTTTCGTGGAGCACGATCCTTCGCAAACGGGAGAGCTACCGCGAAGCCTTCGCCGGTTTCGATCCGGCGCGTGTCGCTCGTTTCGATGCGCGGCGGCGGGCAATGCTCCTCAAGAATGCGGGCATCGTGCGGAATCGCCTCAAGGTCGAATCGACCGTGTCGAACGCCCGCGCGTTTCTCGACGTGCGGAAGGAGTTCGGGAGCTTCGACAGCTACGTCTGGCGATTCGTGGATGGGAAGCCGATCCAGAATCACCGAACAAGCCTGCGCGAGGTCCCCGCGCGCACCCCGGAATCGGATGCCCTGAGCGTCGATCTCCGAAAGCGGGGCTTCCGGTTCGTCGGGTCCACGATCATGTACGCCTTCATGCAGGCGGTGGGAATGGTGAACGATCATGAGGTCTCGTGCTACCGCCAACGGGAGATCGCGAGCCGGCGTGAGCGTGCGCCGGCCAGGAATCGAACCCAAAGAGTCGAGGCCCGGGACGGTGGCCCCGGGCCTCGCTCATCGTGATTGTCGGAGACGATGATGCTAGGGACGTGAATAGACGCGGAACTGCGCGATCCGGAAGTCGGGATTCGCGTCCACGGTCCACATCAAGTCTACGAGGCTCGCGTCGAACATTGCCGAGGGAGCGAGCGTGAACTTGGATTGACCTTTGCCGCGCGTCAAATCGATGGTCCCCACCTGACACAGGGTTTCACCATTTAGGAAATCGGACAGGGTGTCCGCGCAGACGTGCAGATTCCCGCCGATCTTGCCCAAGATCCTGACGTAGATGTCGTAGATTCCGACCTGGTTCGTGGCGAGAACGGCCTGGTGACCGGCGGTCGCGTTACAGTCCACGATGCTCCAGTCGGTGGTGGAATTCGTGACGCGCACCTGTGCCCCCTTCGCGTCGCGATTGACGAAGATTCGGTGACCGTTGCCGCAGTCACCCCCGTAGCTCTTGGTCGCGGGATAACCGATGACGTTGAAATTGAAGACTAGCTTGGAGCCCGCCGGGATCGGCGAGGGATTTGCCCAGGCTGCCGTGGTTGCCGCCAAGAGGAGAAGCGGGCAGAAAACCAATGCCACAGCGGAGGGCAAGCGGTACCGGGACTCGGACTGGCGCATGGATGCAACTCCTTCAGGGTGTACGTCTCTTTGGCCTACTCCCGGAACGGCGCGCCCGGGTGTCTGGCTTGGACTGTGTTTGGAGATCGTCGCGATCGACCGGGCCCCCCCAGGGCCCCACGGCGCAAGGCTGAACAATGCAGCTAGCGTGCCCTCCACTCGTTGCAGAGTGCCGCGCTTCCAACTCCGGCATCGGCGCGATGGTTCGATCGTGGGGACCTGGTGCCGCGCAAATCGCATTTCGTGGGATATACGATCCGGTTCAACCTCGCGCGGCGAGGAAGGCTTCTTGCTTTGTTTGTGATGCGTTTACCATGGGGGCGCTGGGATCATCCCTGGTTGCCGCCGACCGCATCAGGAGCCGCCCATGAGCGTTCGAATTGTCCGTCTTGGCACTTCGCGTGACCACGGCGAGGGAACAAGGATAGGAACCGTTCGTCGCCCTCCCCGCGGTGTGCCGAAAGGCGAGTTCTCGTCCCAGAACTGGTACGACGTCTGGTTTCCGAATCTGGCTCCGAGCGTTGAGACGATGAAGGTCGGCCAAGAAGCGAGGACGCCGGCGCAATGGGCCAAGTTCACGAAGAGGTACAGGGCCGAGATGGCAGAGCCCTACGCCAGGCACGCCCTGAAGCTCTTGGCCGCACTGTCGCATGCAACGAACTTCTCCGTGGGCTGCTACTGCGAGCACGAGAGCCGCTGCCACCGCTCTATCCTGCGCCAACTTCTCATTGAGAACGGAGCCAAAGTCGAGTAGGGGCTGCGTCTACGTGGCTTAAGTCGGGAGGTACCGTGTCAGATCGCGCGAGTCGGAAGTACGTGGATCACCCGGCGCCGAGCGTTGGCCTCGTGACAATCCTCCTTCTCGCCATCTTTGCCACGGTCGCCGTCATCCCCGAAACGCTCAGCGCTCCCTCTTCTCAGCTCTCAGTGCCGATCTGGGCTGCGATCGTACTCACCGTGGCCATTCTCTGCCTCTTTTTCTGGCCACTCTATTCGACCTTCTACACAGTGAGTCCGGAAGGGCTTCGGGTCCGTTACGGACCCTGGACCCGGCACTACCCATGGTCCGACTTCGTCACCGCATATTGGCAGAAAGGCATGTTCGCCACTCGAATCGGCTGGCCGTCGGTGACGCCATGCGTCCGGCTGTCCAACGGTGTTCTGCTCAAACGAAGAGCGAAACGATTCGGTCTGTACCTTACCCCCAACGATCCAAGAGCTTTTCTTCTGAAGATCGCTGAGTTTGCTCCAGACCTCACCGCAGAAACGATCATCTGAATACCCCGCATCCCCCCGCCGCGGTGTGGGGTGGTAGCGGCGTGGTTCCCCGAGCGGCCTGGCAGAACTTCCCTACGGACCTTCCGCACTTTCTCAGTTACTTCGTGGCGAACGAGGCTCACCATCGTGGGCAGCCGGTCATGCTGGCGCGGCAATTGGGCACCGCCTGCCTTCAGGCGTCACCGCGGGGCTCTGGCAGTGGACCAAGCGGGCGCGCGAATGATGGGCCCCTCCAAGTAACGACAGGAAGGAGAGAAGAGCGATGACGAAGCTGAAGGAGAAAGGAACAATGACGAAGCACACGACCGGGACACGTAATGAGTGGCTCGCGGCACGGCTCAAGCTGCTCGAGGCGGAGAAGGAGCTAACGCGGCGCAGCGACGAGCTGGCGCGGCGGCGGCAGGAGCTCCCGTGGGTCCGGATCGACAAGGAGTATCGATTCGAAACCGACGAGGGGAGCGCCTCGCTGGCAGATCTCTTCCGAGGCTGCTCGCAGCTCCTCGTCTACCACTTCATGTTCGGGCCCGACTACACGGCGGGGTGTCCGCACTGCTCGGCGATCGCGGACGGGTTCGACGGCTTCGTCGTCCATCTCGCCAACCACGACGTCACGCTCTCGGCGGTGTCGCGGGCTCCGCTCGCCAAGCTGCAGGCGTTCAAGCAGCGGATGGGCTGGACGTTCCCCTGGGCGTCCTCGCTCGGCGGGGACTTCAACTTCGACTTCAACGTCTCGCTCACCGAGGAACAACAGCGCGAAGGGGCCGAATACAACTACCAGCGCGAGGCGGCGAGGAGACGGCGCGAGGGTTCGGAGGGTGGCGACGCGGGGTCCTTAGCGGCCACGACCGGAACCGACGTGGCCACGTACATGCGCGAGAGGCCGGGCATGAGCGCGTTCGCGCTCGAGGAGGGCGTCGTCTACCACACCTATTCCGCCTATGCGCGCGGACTGGACGGCCTCTGGGGCCTGTACCAGTGGCTCGACCGCGCACCCAGGGGACGCAACGAGACCGGCGTCTGGATGCGCCGCCACGACGAGTACGACAAGCGCTGAGGGAAGTCATGGTTGTCGTGGCGCAACCGCGGGACGAGATCTCACGACACATGGCTTCCGCGCGAGCTTCCCGACAAGCTTTTTTGGGCGTCTCAGCACTGCTCTTCGCTGCCAGCGCGGCGGGAACGATCGTCTGGTGCGCGTCCATGTCGGTGGTGGGCGAGATGCCGATGCCCGGCGGCTGGACGATGTCGATGGCGTGGATGCGGATGCCCGGGCAGACGTGGCCCGTCGCCGCGGCGTCGTTCCTTGGCATGTGGATCGTGATGATGGTGGCGATGATGCTGCCGTCCTTGGTCCCCATGCTGCAGCGCTACCGCCACGCCGTCGGCAGCACAGGCGAGACGCGGCTGGGTCTGCTGACTGTCCTCGCGGGCGTGGGGTACTTCTTCGTCTGGACCGTGTTCGGAATGGCCGCCTTTCCGCTGGGCGTCGCGCTGGCGGCGGTCGAGATGCAGCAGCCGGCGCTGGCGCGGGCCGTACCGATCGCGGTCGGTGTGGTTGTCCTGATCGCCGGCTCCCTCCAGCTCACCGCGTGGAAGGCGCGTCACCTTGCCTGCTGCCGGGAGCTACCCGGGCGCGGCCGTACGCTGCCGGCCGACGCCGGCACGGCCTGGCGACACGGCCTGCGCCTCGGCCTCCACTGCACCCAATGCTGTGCCGGTCTGATCGTGATCCTCCTGGTCATCGGGGTCATGGACCTTCGCGCGATGGCTTTGGTCGCGGCAGCCATCACCGTCGAACGTCTCGCGCCGGCCGGTGTGCGCGTCGCGCGAGCCACCGGGGCCGTGGTTGTCGGGGCAGGGTTGTTTCTGATCGCGCGAGCGGCCGGGCTCGGATGACCGCATCGACTCGGCCCCCCGCATCGGCCGGTCACAGGATCGACGCGAGAGGGTTCCCGAGCCTTTTCAGGGTTCGATAGTGGGATCGGATCGCCGCATACATCGTCTCATGGTGGTGATACGGCACGCCGTGCTTCACCGCAGTGTCGCGTACGATCCGGCTGAGGGCGGGATAATGAGCGCTGCACACTTTGGGAAACAGATGGTGTTCGACCTGGTAGTTCAGCCCGCCGACGTACCAGGACAGGATCCGATTCGACATCGCGAAATTCGATGTCGTTTCCATTTGATGAATCATCCAGGCGTTGTCCATCTGGCCGTTGGGCTCGGGACTCGGATGCTCTGTGTCTTCGACGACGTGCGCGAGCTGAAATACGATGCCCAGAATCGCTCCCGCCGTGAGATGCATGGCGAGGAATCCGATCAGGAACTGCCACCAGGCGATCTTCAGGACCATGAGCGGGATCACAATGGTGTAAGCGTAGTATAGGAGCTTCGCGGCGAGAAGTGTCGCCACCTCGGATCTGGGGTGTTGCCTACCGCGGAAGGGACCCAGCTCTTGCTTGAGGAAATAGCGATAATCCTTGGAGAACACCCACTGAAGTGTCGTGAGGCTGTAGGCGGCGAACGCGTAGAGATGCTGGAACCGGTGAATGCTCCGCAGCCTCGCCTGGGGTGACAGGCGCAAGAGAGGTGACGCCTCGAGATCCTCGTCTAGGCCGTGAATGTTCGGATATGTGTGGTGGATGACGTTGTGGGTGATTTTCCACATGTATCCGCTGGCGCCCATCAATTCGAAGCTGAAGCCAAGAAGCTTGTTGATCCGAGGGCGCGATGAGTACGCCCCGTGAAGGGCGTCGTGTGCGATGCCGAAGCCGATACCCGCGACTCCTGCCCCCATGACGACAGCCAGGCCAAGCATCTCCCAAGGGGGAAACCGATTGCTGAGGATTAGGCCGTAGGCCCCGAATGTGACGGATAACAAGACGAACGTCTTGGCCACCATCGAGGCATTGGCCTTCGAAGAGACCCCTCTCGTCGCGAAGTATTCCGCGACGCGACACTTCACGTCCTCGCCGAACCCAGCGGCGGCGCCTGCTGCGAAGGACACCCTTGCGCTTCTAGGATTAGGACTCACCGGGAGACAACTCCTCCCTGTGGATTCGGTGCGCCGCATTCCGAAGACGGATCCGCCCGGCGGGCACAACATAACAAACCTGCGGCTGCCCCGGCCAGTTCCAAGCTCTAAGCCAGGCTGTGCCGCGCGTTTGAAGCTGGGCGGTCAGCCCCGTGCTCATCGTGCACAAGATGGGGTTCGCTCCGGATACGCTTCACGCGACGGTGCGCGCGGAGCCACACTACAGTCGTCCAGCTAAACTGGTGCGCCGCCTAGGAATCGAACCTAGAACCTACTGATTAAGAGTCAGTTGCTCTGCCAGTTGAGCTAGCGGCGCGCGCGGGGTGGGGTAATACAGCCGCTAGAAGCTAGGCGAGGGGGGCGCGAAAGTCAAGGTTCGGGGACGCGTTCCGCCATCCGCCGCGACTTCGCGTCGCGTAGAATATCGCGCATCTCCTGGTTGAGCCGCCGCGCCGCTTTCTGGATTCGCTCGGAGGCGGCGTGCTGCCGCGCGGAGAGATCCCTTTCCTCGCGTTTCGTCCGCGTCTCGTCTTGGCGATCCGCTGTGAGCTCATCCAGCTCCCGGGTGACCTGGTCCAGCTCGCGCTCCAATTCCTCGGTGGACTCGCCACGGCTCGCGCGCCGAGCGATTTGGCCGGCGAGGCGGCCCTGCCGGCGCATCAGCTTCGCCTGGCGCCGGGAGCCATCCGAATCGCCGAGCGCCCGCTCGGCCCGGGCGCGGGCGATCTCGCCCACCTCTCGGCCGGCTTCCCCCACCGGCTTCGCCGCGTCCTTGGCCCGCGCGATCAGGGGTCGATCGCGGATCACGTAGCGATCCTCACCCAGGCGGATGTAGAGGAATTCTTCCCCGAAATCCGATTTGAGCTTTTCCACGGAGTCGAGATCGTCCAGACCCGACATGCTGGTATTGCCGTGCGAGACGATCGCCCAGCCTAGATACTCCCGGTCGTTGTCAAATCCATATGTATATCGGCCGGCCGAGACGCTGGCGGGAATCACGGCCAGGGTGAGGACTGCCAAGGCGAGAGTAGGACGCATGGGCTCTCCTGACGTTGGGGGGACCCTCCACAGCGGGCTTCGGAATCAGATCGTTAGATGGGGCTGGCCTTCTCCGCGTTGAAACCATAGTTTTGCCGCTCGGGGAGCCCCAAACTGGGGAACTCCAGGCCGCTTGGACGGTGTAAGGAGAGAGCCGAACCCCAGGAATGCAACCCCAGGAGCCTCCGTGACCCACTCGACCCGTACCCGTTTCGTCGCCTCGCTCGCCCTGGCGCTCCTGCTCGGCGCCGCCGCCTGGAACTGCGCGCGCGCAGGCGAGAAGCCGCGCACCCGCGTGCTCTTGGTCGGCGTCGACGCAGGCGAATGGGACGTGCTCGGTCCCCTTCTCGACCAGGGCCGATGCCCCAACTTCGCGCGGATGCGCGACCAAGGCTCCAGCGGAAAGCTCCGCTCCCTCGAGCCCCTGACCAAGAGCCCGATCATCTGGGCGAGCATCGCGACGGGGAAAGTCCCGCAGAAACACGGCATCCTGGATTTCTTCGTGAAGCAGCGCCAACAGGAGAACGCGCGCGCGCGCGCGGCCAAGACGCCCGGCGAGGATGAATCTCCCGCAACCTCGAACCTCTGGAGAGCGCGCTCGATCTGGCAGATCCTGGGCGGGCTCGGACGCACGGTCGGCGTCGTCGGATGGTGGACGACGTGGCCCGCGCAGCCGGTGAACGGCGTCCTGATTAGCGATTACGTTCAGTACGACGTGGGCTCCTGGCCCAAACGGGATTCGCGCCGCACGTACCCCGACAGCCTGGACGCGATGGTGGAGCGGTTGAGGCGGAAGCCCGAGAGCGTGTCCTGGGCGGAGATCTTCCAGTTCGTGCCCGCGATCGACACGACGAACGTGACCCCGCGGCAGGAGCAGCTGGTCCACGAGCTCCGATGGGTCTATGCCGCCGACATGACCTTCTACCGCATCGCGATGGAGCTCTATCGCACGAAGCATCCCGACTTCTTCACGGTCTATTTCCGTGGGGTCGACGAGATATCGCATGTGTATTGGGACATCGATTTGCCGGGGGGCACTTACAGCCCGCCGCTCACCGACGCGGAGATCGCATGGATCAGGCATCTGATCCCGAACTACTACGTCTTCACGGACCGCATGCTCGGCGACTTCATGAAGGAGGCGGGCGCGGGCACCGACGTGATCGTCTGCTCCGACCACGGGTTCATGGGCGGGGGAAAGGGCGTCATGGCGCACAAGCTCGACGGGATGATTTTCATGATGGGGCCGCACGTCGTGAAAGGAGGGAACATCTCGGGCGCGACCGTCCTCGACATCACGCCGACGATTCTCGCGATCTACGGACTCCCGACGGCCCGCGACATGGACGGGCGACCCATCCCCGGGGGGCTCGAACCCCAGATCGTGAAGCGCGTGGAGCGCGAGACCCGGCTTGAGACCTACGAGACCGCGCGCGCGCCCGGACAAAGCGAAGAGCCTCTGCGCTCTCCCGTGGATCAGGAGCTGCGCGAGAGGCTCCGCTCGCTCGGATACATTCAGTAGATCGGGGGCCGGCCCCGAGGCGGCCCGAAACCAAGCGGCCGTTAGACCGAGCCCCGCCCGGCTAGAACGGCAGATCGTCGTCCGCGGTGCCCCCCGCGGGCGAAAGGCTTTCCTCCGGGGCACCGCCGCGCGGTGGCGCATCCATCGCGGGCTCACCGTTGCGCTCTCCCGCGCGCCCGAGCATCTGCATCGTCTCGCAAATGACCTCGGTCTTGTAACGCGTCTGCCCTTCCTTGTCCTGCCACGAGCGCGTCTCGAGACGCCCCTCGACGTAGACCTGCTTTCCCTTCGTGAGGTAGCGCTCGCAAATCTCCGCGAGCTTGGCCCAGGCGACGATCGAATGCCACTCGGTCTTCTCCTGGCGCTGCCCGTCCTGCCCGGTCCAGTTGCGCGAGGTCGCGAGTCTGAAGTTCGCGACGCGCTGCCCGCCGGGCGTGGTGCGGACCTCCGGGTCCGATCCAAGATTTCCTACCAGGATGACCTTGTTCACTCCTGCCACGTTACACCCCCAATGCGATGAAGTTTGTGTCGGGGCTTTCCTGGACGATAGGCCGCCGCGCGCGCCGCGTCAAGCGGGCCTCTTTCGGGGCTCGCGCCCGGAGCCGGAGGCCCGTTTTGCGCCGCGGGCCGCTTCGATTGACGCTCCGGGGCGGCGGCGGTTACAGTGGCCTCGAGGCGCCGGTCATGACCGGGGCGTAGCGCAGCCCGGTAGCGCACCTGCCTTGGGCGCAGGGGGTCGGAGGTTCAAATCCTCTCGCCCCGATTCTCGCCGGCGCCGCCTTATCCCCTACTTGGAACCTGCACGACCGGGCTTCCTGCCCCCCACCCCTTGCGAGAGCGCACGCTTCGCTGCTTCCCGGACTCCGAAGGCGTCGGCGAGCCCGGGGTTATACGCAAGGGCGCTGTCCGCGGCGTCCCGGGCCTGACCGAACTCTCCCAGCGTAAGGCTCGCTCGCGCGAGGTCGTTCCACGCGTTCGCGGCGCCCGCCGTGTCTCCTCGCCACTGTCTCCGCACGGCGAGCCTCAAGGTCTCGGCCGCGGCCGCCGTTCTCCCCTGATTCAGCGCGATCGAGCCGAGATCGGCCAGCGGCGGCGCGTAGTCGGGATAGGCCGTTGCACAGCGAAGCGCCATCTCCCGCGCGTCCTCGTCCAGCCCCGAGGCGAGGAACCCGCGCTCCGCCGCGACCAGGACGGTGGGGTTGAGCGGGTCAAGGGCTACCGCGCGTAGAAAGGCCTGCCGGACTTCATTCATTGAATTCGGCTGGGGTCTCATCGCTGCCTGAGCCGACGCCACGCTCGCGAGAAGGACCCCCGTGTCTCCATCCTCGGGCGCGGCCCGGACGGAATTCATGAGCGCGCCGCGCGCGCGAACGAAAGAATCCCACCTTTGGTCGGGGTCGTGCCCCACGAGCCCTTCGTAGAAAAGCGAGCGCCCGAGCTCGGTGTAGTATCGTGGATCCCACGGGGCGGTTGCCGCCGCGCGGGCGAGAAGGTCCTCGCGCTGGCGACTCCCGGCCGGATAGCGCAGGCCCTCGGCGAGAGAGATCTCGGCGCGGAGCGGCTTCGCGACAAGCGAAAGCCATACGGCTCCCGCGACCGCGGCCCCGACCGCGAAGTGCCAGACCGAGCGCGGCGAGGCCGTCGCGCCCGACGTGTGCGCGGAGCCGCCCGCCTCCTGCTCCGCATCCGCGAGCCACGCCGCACGCGCCGCCCAGCCGGCGAGCGCGGCAGCGAGCGAGCTGGTCGCGACCGTCGCGAACCCGACCAGACTCGGCACGGCATAGCCCACGAGCGCGGCACCGGCCGCGACCGCGGCGCCGCGCGCTTCGGGACTCCCGCGGCGCGCCACACGCCACACCGCCCGAGCCGCGAAGAGCGCGATCGCCAGCGCCGCAAGGCCTCCGAGAATTCCTTGGGTCGCGAGGATCTGGATCGCATCGCTATGGGCTTTCGCCGGCGTGCCGCCCCATTCGAGCTCGGTCAGCCTGGAGGTTCGATAGCGAGGAAACGCGGCGAGATAGGCATCGACGCCGACACCCAGCGCGGGATGGTCCTCGACCATCCGGATCCCGGCGCGCCACAGCTCGACGCGTGTCCGGGAGGTCGGGGCGCTGAGATCGGTGAGCTGGCGGGCGCGGTCGAGAAACGGGCCTCTCATCGGCGTGACGAGG
>VBOW01000066.1 GCA_005893275.1 Candidatus Eisenbacteria bacterium
GTCGGGGTCGGAGGAACCGGAAGCGCTCATCGCGACCGACATCCCCACGAGGCCCGAGTACGGCCCGCCCGCCGAGGCGACCGGGGCGCGATTCACCGCGCTGACCGTGACCTGAACCGGGACGTCGACCGACCGAGCTGGGTCGAGCGCGTCGCGCGCCCTCAGAGTAAGCGTATGGCTGCCCGCTGCGTCATAGCTTGCGGCCACGTGGAGAAGCCCCGTGCCGCCGCCCTGGTCGGTGAAGGTGACCGTGAGCGAGAGGGGCGCGCCTGAACCCAGAAAGGCCAGCGTCGGCGCCGGCAGGCCGCACTCCTGATCGGGATCGGAGGCGTGGACCAAGAGATCGGCCGCGCTCCCTTCATCCATCGCGAGCGCGTACCCGCCTCCCGGGACGCTCCAGGCGGGGGTCCGGTTCACGTCGGTCACGCTGACGGTGAAGCTCTCGTTGTCGGAAAGGGCGCCGTCGCTCACCGCGACGCTCGCGGGGTAGCTCCCCGAAGCGCAGTACCCCGGCGCGAGCGTGAGATCCGCCGTCGCCGAGCCGGGCGCGCTCCCCGTCGGAGCGACCGAGGCGAAGCCAGGCACCGACACCGTCCAAGTCATCGCGTCCTGGTCCGCGTCGGTCGCCGAGAGGCCCACCGTCACCACCGCACCCTCCGCGACGGTTTGGTCTCCGATCGGCGAGAGCACGGGCGGGCTCGCGGTCTGGAGCGCGAAGACTGTGATCGAGAAGGTTTCGGAACCGGTGAGGCCGCCGTCCGACACGGTCACCGTCATCGAGGTCACGCCCGGCGGCTCGTTCGCCGGAGGCGCCAGCCAGATGGACGCGCTCCCGTTGCCGTTGTCGGTGAAGGTTCCATAGGAAGGCAAGCCCGTCTGCGTGTAGCCCAGCGCATCTCCGTCCGGATCGGAAGCGGTGACGTTGATTCCGGCGGAGGTTCCTCGCTCGATCCTCCGGTCGCCGATCGGGTCGAGGACCGGCGCGTTGTTGACGTTCAGGACGCTGATCTGGACCGATTTTCTATCCACGCCCCCGAAGGTGTCGTCCGCGGTGAAGGTGACCAGGTAGGTCCCCGCCTGAAACATATTCGGGGTCCACGTGAAGGTCCCTGTGTTGTTGTGATTGTCGCGGAACGTAGCCCCCGCGGGCATCCCGGAGGCCCGGAAGAAAATGGGCTGACCGTCCGCATCGGTGGCGGAAATCGAAAACGTCAGAAGCGCCCCTTCGTTCACTGTCTGCGGACCCGGTACGTTCAGAACGGGAGCCGCGGTGGGCGCGGCAGCCAGGGGCGCTGGCGTAAGGACGAGGCCGACACCTGCACCGAACGCGAGACAAAGCGAAGTCGCGAGGAGACGAGCAAACGCACGATGCATGGCAACCCCCCTAAGGGCTGAACACGGCGTCCACGATTCGCGTGGAGATACCGCCACGGTGTTCCCGCCCAATAATTGAGCAAGGAAGGGGCCACGGAGGGGGTGCGCGAGGATCAGCTTGAGGTGGGCGCGGTTAGTGCGGGCTTGGGAAATGGGGTGCGGACGCCCCCTGTTGCAGGGCGCATGAGCCGGCGCATGGTTGCCGAGAAAGGTCCCTGGCTGGATTCGACCTCAGTTGGCGACCTCGGACCAGCGGACGATCTTCCAGGTTGTGTCGGTTGGAGACGTGGAATCGGGTGAGGTGGGGATGAATTTGAATTCCATGGTTTCGCGGTCGGAGGCGATGAAGTAGCTGGTGCTTCCGTCAGTAATGTTAAGTCGAAGCCCGGACGGAAGGAAAATCGTAGCCCATCCCGCGGGGTCCGATTGATCGGTGAACCGGGTCAGGACCGGTGGATAGGTGAGGTCGATCTCCGTGATTGATAATTGCCGCGCCAGGGCCACGACATGGCGGACTTCGTCGGCCTTGTTGAAGGTGTACTGGCCAGGATTGCCGGGATCCCTCTGGTCGAACGTCCTGCCCACGTAGAGGCTGTCGTAGAGCAGCTTGAACTCAACGCTGTCCCGGCACTCGTAGGCTGTCTCGAGCGCCGCCAGCACGTTGAAGGGCGAGCTGAGTTTCGGATATAAGAAGAACCTTTCCCCAGGGCCTACGATCTTGTCCTTCTTAGCGCATCCCACGAGGAGCGCCGAGCAGAGAGCGATCGCGAGCGTGAGCGCGACCGATGCGGAGACCCTTGGCGCATACCGGCCGGGGCACTGCGGGACTTGGCCGGGCTGTCCGGAGCGTGTCATCGTTGGCTGGGCCTCTGTGCCTGTGGGGTGGCTCGCCCGCGATTCTATCACCATCGCTGACGGGCCACGAAGCCGTGGTCGTGGCGGGCGGCGCGGACTAGCCTGGCCTGGCCGACTGAAGACATGGTGCCGGAGGGGGGACTTGAACCCCCACGGAGTTTGAGCTCCACCGGATTTTGAGTTGTACCTACGGGTCGAGACTATCATGCGCGATCGGGCGTAACCGTCTGCTATCGGCCACGATCCGCGACCGACTTCCGAACGATCGCAAACGGTTCCGAACGTTCCCGCTAGATGGTCTGGTCACAGTCCGGGCACAGTAGTCGCCTGCGATTTGCCAAGGGCATAGCGGAGTTCCGCTGCAAGCCCCGTCCAGAGGTCTACGTAGTCCCTTACGTCGGACCGATGAGGCTCAGGAGCGGACGAGAGGATATGGTGCCCCGTGAGAGCGCGCCCCGGACCGCAGCCAGCGGGGATCGCGTCAGATGGGATCGAAGCGGTCGAGCACGATGTCTATCGTTATCCGGCCGGGGTTCCCTCCGACGCGCACCATGCCAGAAATGGTCCCAACGGAGAAGACTCCAGCGGGGGGTACTTCCGATGCGCGGAGGGTGATGATGCCTCCATTTGCGGGCACGACGATTTTGAAACGGCCTGCGGGGTCGGATAGAGTGCTGGAGCGAGTGTTGGAGCCGTCGTCTACCCAGACCTCCGCGCCCCCCACAGCAGTGCCGTCCGATAGACGGACGGTCCCGGAAACCTGCAGCACCTGGGGTGACAGGGACGACTGGGACCCGCAGCCTGTGCCGGAGAGGGCAAGCGCGACCAGCGCGCAGTTCAAGAGCTTCATGATCCGGTTCTTCCTCTGGGCCGGCTCAAGGGACTCAGGTAACGGCGGGGGGGCAGCCCCGGGGCTTTGGTCTTTGGCTCACTGCTACAGCCTACCAGCGCTAGTTTGAAAAATCAGATCGAAGATAAGCGCGAGTAAAACACATCCTCCGCGACGGGGGTACCCAAATACCGGGTGCCGGGGGATGTCCCCACCTCTCGCGAAATTCTGCGGCACTGGATTTCAGGTTTCGGATCGCGGGGTGCGGCTCAATAGCGATCACCGGGTGTCAACGGTCATCCAATTTTCCCCACCCGCGGTCACTGAATTTTCCCCACCCTGGGTTTAGGTCGTGGCCTCGGCGGGCTGGAATAGTCCCGCCTTGAGCCGGTCCTTCAGTCGGTACGAGTTGCCCCGGATGTTCACTGTGATGGCGTGGTGGAGGATCCGATCGAGGATCGCCGTGGCGATCACCCGGTCGCCGAATATTTCGCCCCAGGAGCCGAAGCTTTGATTCGAGGTCAGGATCATGGGCCCCTTCTCGTATCGGCGGCTGATGAGCTGAAAGAAGAGATTGGCCCCGGTCTGGTCGATGGGGAGAAGTGTAAGTGCCGGAGGGGGGACTTGAACCCCCACCCACTTGCGTGGACCGGATTTTGAGTCCGGCGCGTCTGCCAGTTCCACCACTCCGGCGCCCAATCTATTGCAATTCTGAAAGCTATCAGAGCGAACGACGCCCGGTCAACGCGACCCCGCCGTCGGGAGCGCTCAATCTTTCTAATTGACAAATGTACAACAAGTTATGTATAATACTTCGCGTGATTTGAGACCTGCGAAGTCATACGGAACTTTTTACCAATCGCGGCGTCTAAAGGGTACGGCAAACAGGGTTGTGAAGTTCCCTGTGATTCGCGTTACCTGAGGGCTTGACCCGGCGTTCGCCGGTGGGTTGCCCAAGGCCTTAACGCAAGCTTTCAAGGCACGGTTTCCGCGGGGAACTTCCGCAAATCGGGTGGCGGGGCGAAAGCTCCGCCACCATAATTTTTGCCCGGCCCAGGCTCCGGCCCCGCCCGCTTCGGCCCAACCCGCCCCCGACCCGCGGGCCCGCCTACACCCCCTTGACCGCCACCAGGGTCAAATCATCGTCCGGCTCCCCGCCGCTGAAGGCCCCCACCGTCTCGCGGACCCCCCGCACGATTTCGGCCGCGGATCGCTCTTTTCTCGAACGGATCACGTCCTTCAAACGGTCATCCCCGAAGAGCTCCTGGACGTCGTTCATGGATTCGGTGATTCCGTCCGTGTAGAGGGCGAGGATGTCGCCGCGTCCGATCTCGGCCTGCTTCTCCTTGAAGGTCGCGTTCTCGAGCGTCCCCAACAGGGGACCGGTTGAGTCCAGACTTTCGAACGAGTCCGTCGCCGCCCGGTACAGGAGCCCGGGGTTATGCCCCGCGTTCACGTACGTGAACCGGCGCGCGTTGATGTCGAGCACGCCATAGATCGCGGTCACGAAACGCTCCACCTCGACGCTTTCCCAGAGGAGCTTGTTCACCTTGGAGAAGACCGTGCGGATCGCGTAGTTGTTCCGGACCTCCGCGATGAGCGACGCGCGGAAGGCCGCCATGATGAGCGCCGCCGGAATCCCCTTCCCCGAAACATCGGCGACCACGATTCCCAGATGTCCCTCGGTGATCCGCACGTAGTCGTAGTAATCCCCGCCCACCAAACCCGACGAATAATTGGCGCCCGCGATGTCGAAGTTCGCCACCTTGGGGTCGCGCTCGGGAAGAAAGGTCCGCTGGATCCTCTGACCGATCGACAGCTCTTCCTCGAGCCTCCGGGTCTCCAATACCTCCGCGTGGAGCCGGGTGCGCTCGATCGCCACCGCCGCTTGGCTCGCGAAGGTCATCAGGAGCTCCAGGTCTTCTGGCTCATAGGCGTCCGGCTCGTCCGATTCCAGGTTGAACGCGCCGATCACCTCCGAGCCCACCCGAAGCGGCGCGACCATCTCGGAGCGGGTCTGGGCCCTCGCGTTCACGTACCGTTCGTCGCGCAGAACGTCCGGCACGATCACGGAACGCCCGGTCTTCGCGACCCACCCGATGAGCCCTCGGCCCACCTTGAGCCGCACCGCGTCCTCGCGATTCGGATCGTAGCCGCGGATCGCCTGCTGGTTGATCCACTGCGTCTTCTTGTCCACGAGATAGATTCCAGCCGCGTCGTAGCGAACGACCTGGAAGACCAGATCCAGGATTTGCTCCAGGAGCTGCCCCGTGTCGAGGCTGACCGAAATCTTGGTGCCGAGCTCGAGGAGGAGATGGTTCTGCACCTTCTCGCGCGTCGCCTCGGCGTAGATGCGCGAGTTCCCCACCGCGATCGCAAGCTGGATCGAAAGCTCGCGCAGGAAGGAGAGGTCCTCCTCGGGAGGGCGCGTCGAGTCGAGCTTCGTGAGGACGACGACGCCGAGCGGTTCGCCGGCGCGCCTCAGCGGAAGCGTCAGGACACCCTGGATCATCGAACGCTGCCGGCCGCCCCATTCCTCCGGAATGTACTGCGCCTCGGACAGAGTCGGGTAGAAGGCCGGAATCTCCTCCGCGCAGGCCTGACCCGCGACCCCCTGTCCCACGCTGAGCCGCGGCCGGCGGCCCAGGACCGGGGTGTTGCAGAGGGTCCACGGATAGAGGACCTCCGACCTCGGATCGAGAACCCAGAGCGAGAGCTCCGAGAACCCGCTCGCGCGCAACAGAAGATCGCGCGCCTTGCGCGCCAGCTCGTCCCGCTTCAGGAGCGCCAGCTCGCGCGAAGCGCGAACGAGAAACTGGAGCCGCTCTTCCTGGCTCGTGGCGCGCGCGGCGAGTGTGATGGGCTCGTTCATCGGCCGCGGCGCTTCGCTCGCCTGCCCGTGTCGTGGGGGCTCTGGATCTCGGCGAGAAAAGCCCGAAGCTCTTTGGGACCCAAGTGGTCCGCGGTCCAGAGGGCGTTGAAGATGCGCTCTCCGCGGCGGGTGAAGCGTGGATAGTGGCTGAGGGTCCTGACGAAAACGCGCCGCCGCTCGCCGCGCGTCATCGCGGGCAGCCCACGGCGGTTGAGGCGGCCGTCGATCCACACGTTCCAGAGCTCGTTCAGGGCCTCACGGTCCTCTTCCGGGTGCGCCGCCAGGTCGACGCCGGCCTCGTGATCGTCGCGCAGGTGATAGAGCTCGTGGAGGCACGCCTCGGCGAAGCACTTGCGCGAGAACTGGCGGGGCTCGACCGGAGGCACCCCCGCCCGCCGCCCCCAGGTCCGCGTCCACGCGCGCCGGCGCGCGGGGGTGACGAAGTTGCCGAGCGCGAAGGAGAGCCGCACCGCGCGATGATCGTGCGTGTTCCATTCGATGTAGGCGTGGTCGTCCCGATTCCGCAGGTCCACGTGCACGTGGACATCGCGCACCACATCGGAAAGGCCCAGCTCGTGAATCGACTCGCGCAGCACCCCCTCGGCCGCCTCCCGCAGGGGAAAATCGGGCGGGTGCCAACGGACGCGAAGCCCCTGCCCCCCGTGCGCGGCATGGAGCGGTCGCATGGCCGCGCTCACTTGGAGACGAGGCCCACGACGAAGATGTGGAGCGCGATCATGCCGACCAGAAGCGCGGCTGGATGGAGCCCGAACACGCCGCGCCTCGGCTTCGCGCCTGGCTTGGCCGCTCCTCCCGACGCTGGAAAAGGCAGCCCCACGGACTGCGCCCCGATTGTGTCCCCGAACGCAGGTCGAGAGCCGCGCCCGGTCGAGTCCGGAGATGCCCACGCGGGGAGATGAATCTGCTGGGGAACGGTGTCCTGTCCCGCCGGACTCACTTGGGGCTCGGGAATTCTGGGCTCAACATCGGTGCTGTCTTTCCCCTGGTCGCCCCCTTCCGGCACCTCTCCCGGGGGTTGCATCGAGTAGTCGGTCAGCGCGAGCAAGCTCGACGGAGCGGCCGTGGCCCGCGACGAATGGAAGGGGGACGCGGCGAAGGCTGTGCCCGCCGAGAGACAGATCGCTGCCGCGATCCCCGCGAAAAGAGCTCTGCGCGTCAATTCCGAGATTCCCCCTATCGTGCCGTGGCTTGAGAGCGCGAACACAGCGCGCGGCCCGAGCGTGCCGGAGCCGCCGAGACTATCGTGAGCATAGTGGATCGGGCGAGGGCTTTCCAGGTTGGCCGCGCCGGAAGAACGAACCGGGATCAGGACGAGGATGTCTCCAGGGCCCGGTCCAGGTCTCGAATGAGGTCGGGCGCGTCCTCGATCCCCAAGGCGACGCGAACGAGGGAGTCGGAGATTCCCTGCGCCGCGCGTTCCTCCGGCGCGAGGAAGTAGTGGGAGGTCATCGAGGGTTGGCTGACCAGCGTTTCCACGCCGCCCAAGCTCGGCGCGAGATACGCCAGCTCCAATGCCTCCACGAAGCGGATCGTTTCTTCCTTCGTCCCGTCCACCTCGAACGCGAGGACGCCTCCGAACCCGGACATCTGGCGCTTCGCGATCTCGTGCCCCGGATGGTCCGGGAGACCCGGATAGAACACGCGCCGGACCCTGGGATGTCCCGCGAGGTGCTTGGCGATCTCGAGGGCGTTCTTGTTGTGGCGCTCCATCCGCAGCGCCAGCGTCTTGATCCCGCGCTCGAGCAGATACGCCGAATGCGGATCCATGATGCCTCCAAGGAGCTTTCGATGGAGCCACACCTCGCGCAGGCGTTCCCGCGGCCCGACGACCGCTCCGCCGACCAGGTCGCAGTGCCCCCCCAGGTACTTGGTCGCGGAATGGATCACGAAGTCGAATCCGAATCCGATCGGACGCTGGTTGATCGGGGACGCGAAGGTGTTATCGATCGCGCACGGGATTCTGTTCCGACGCGCGGCCTCGGCCACCGCCCCGATGTCCACGATCGTGAGCTTCGGGTTGGTCGGCGTCTCGGTGTAGATCAGCCGGGTCATCGGACCCACGGCGGCTTCCAGGCCCTTCACGTCGCCCGGCTTCACGAAGGTGACCGAAATCCCCCATCGCGGAAGCATCCGCTCCAGAAACTCGAACGTGCCTCCGTAAAGCTCGCGCGTCGCGACGACGTTATCGCCGTGGCGAAGCTGCGACAGGAGGAGCGAGGAGATGGCGGCCATGCCGGAGCCGAAGCAGAGGGCGCGTTCGCCGCCTTCCAGCGCCGCGATCTTCTCCTCGGCGGCCTCGACGGTGGGGTTGGAATAGCGCGAGTAGAAATTCGCCGAACGGCGGCCTTCCAGATATTCGACGAGCTCGCGGGTGCTGCGGGAAAAATAAGTGGAGCTTAGGTGGATCGGTGTGACGATGTGGCCGGACTCGGGATCGCGAGCGCGGCCGGCATGCACAGAGCGTGTGGATGGACCCGCGGCGTCACGGCTCGGCAAGAACCCTCCCCCGGTGAGGACCACCCGCGAATCTAGCATCCGTGGAGACGACGGGCAAGACGGTTCGCCCTCGCCGGAGGGACGCCGGGCGGGCGAGCCTCACAACCGGGCTAACGCCCGAGGAGCGCCTCGAACCGATCGGTGTCGATCAGCACGGCGTCCCGGAATCGGAGCGGCGGGTTCAGCGGACCGTAGTACCACCATTCCTCCGTATGGCCCACCGGCGTCAGAAGGACGCGGCTCGTGGGATAGCCGAGAGCGTCGAACACCATTCTCATGTCCGGAGGAATATGCGACGCCCAATAGGCCATGCGAATCGAGTGCCGCAGGAGCTTCTCCTGATGGCGCACGTTCGCCGACAGCCACTCCTTCGTCGCGAGAAGGAGCACGGAATCGGCGTCGACGAAGAGGATCCGGGTGGGGCCCAGGAACATGGTCATTTCTGCGCGCGCTCGAGCGGACGGCAGCCCGATCGAGAGAAGCGCGGCGGCGCCGAGAAGCAGGGCGAGGCGTCGTGGCATGGCGCGTGTACCTCGGGATGGGAGGCCCGGTGGGGCGGCCGAACGGCACGGCACCGGCACCATTCTGAGCTTCATTATACCGCAAACGGCGGGCGTTTCGAAGGGGGACCGGAGTTCTAGATTCGGTAGAGGATCCGGCCGCAATTCTCGCAGTTTTCTACCCTTCTGGAGTCGGAAACCCGGCGAGTCGCGGCGGTCGGGAGCCCCATGAAGCAGCCGAGGCAGACGCTGCCTTCGACGCGGACCACCACCCGATCGTACCGGCGGCTCATGCGCTCGTAGAGCTGCAGGAGCCGGTCGTCGATCTGCTTCGCGAGCCGCTCGCGGGTCCGCTCGAGCTTATCCACCCCTCCGAGCGGGAACCCCAGCTCCTCCTCCTGGGTCGCCCGCTCCGGATCCTTGGCCTCCCGGATCAGGAGGTCCAAGTCTTGGAGCGCGACCAGCGCCTGAAGCTGATCATTCATGGGCGAGCTGTCCCAGGAGAATGGTCCGGATCCTATCGAAGTTGGACGCCTCGAGGAGTCGCTGACGCGGTCGGGCCAAGCGGACGGACTTGACGATTTCCGCCAGGAGCTGCAGATAGACGGGATCGTGCTCTGTCGGAGGCGCAACGATGAGGAAGCATAGGTGCACCGGGTTTCCATCCGTCGCGTCGAACTCGATGCCTCGCGTCGATCGAGCCAACAGGACCGCGCGTTCGGCGACCATCGTGGAGCGGCCGTGGGGTATCGCGATCCCCTTCCCGATGCCTGTGCTGCCCAGGGCTTCCCGCTGGCGCAAGACCTCGAGGACCGCACCGGCCTGGCGCGCCACTTTCTGCTCGGCCAGGTGGGCGACCATTTCCTCGAGGGCCGGGAATTTCTTTCTGCTCTTCAGCTCCGGAATAAAGAGAGTCGGACGTAGATGTAATTCGAGATGCGCACCGGTCTTGCGGTCAGCGAATGGCGCGGTAGGCATTGCCTCCTGGGAATCTACTTTGGAGTTCGTAGCATCGGCTGTTACCCCGATCATCAACGCTACACAACCTAAGGGTTTCTCGCAAGTTTGTTCGTGCGGGCGGGCGGATCGCACGAAGGTTTTGGGCCGCACGCGGCAAGAGATTGGCCGTTTCTCTCGTAAGTTCATGCGGCGGAGCGTGGAACTCCCGCGCCCCGCCTCGGAAATTGCACTACGCCACCCTCGGCACGCTGCTTGCCTTAGTCCCATTGGGAGATAGCAGAGGAGGATCCAGAAGTGTCCACAGCAAGACAAAGAAGGCAGCATCAACTCGCGGTCACGGGCGCGATCGGTCACGAGCATTTCCTGGCCGGCGTTCGCATGCTCTACGCGTGCCGGTACCGCGACGCCTTGAACCATTTCCAGGAAGCGATCGTGCTGGAGCCCGCGGCAAAAGGGTACTTGAGCTTTCTCGGTCTCGCCGTCGCGCACGCCGACCGGAAATTCAGCGATGCCGAGCAGCTCTGCCGCCGGGCCATCGAGTCGGAATACCATCGTCCCGAGCACTACCACAACCTGGGCGAGGTGTTTCTCCTCGCGAACCGCCGGGCCGACGCCGTCAAGGCATTCAACCAGGCGCTCTCGTGGAATCCCAACTTCGAAGCTTCGAGCGACTGTCTGAGGAAGCTGGGCGTGCGCAAGCCCCCGGTCGTCCCCATCCTGCCCCGCAGCCACCCCATCAACATCGTTCTGGGGAAGGCGCTCCGCGGCGGGCGCAAGAACCGCACGGCGCGCACGTAGCCCCTAGTAGTTCGTCTTCCAATCGATCAGGCCGCGGTCTCGCGCGTACCGCTCGCACCATCCGAACCATAGGATCGCCGCAACACAGAGCCCCAGCGTCGCTCCGGCGATGATCCGCCAGAGGTCCCCGTCGCTCAGCATAGCCAGACTTCGCGCGAAACCCCGGCCGGTGAGCATCCGGCGCAAGAGCTCGAGCCAATAGGTAAACGGGAGGGCGAGCGAAATCGCGAGGGCCCAGCGCGGCAGGACGTCCAGCGGAAACACCGCCCCGCAGAGCAGGAAGAAGAGTCCGCTCAGGCCCTCGTTGAGATTCATGCTGTGCCGCGCCACGACGAGCGAGATTCCGGCGAGGATGATTCCCAGCCAGAGCACACCCACGAGACCCAGGAGCACCGCGGCCGACAGAAGGAGCCAGTTCGTTCCGGGAGAGCCGATCGAAAGACCCAGGACGACCCGCCCGAAGAGAAGCGCGGCGAGCACGCCCACCGAGGCGGTCGCCACCCTCGTGAAGGCGCGCCCCATGAGATACGGAAGCAGCCGGACCGGCGCGACGTAGATGTACTTGAGCGTTTCGTAGTCTTCCCGGTCCCGGAATACCGTCCAGGAGATTCCGATCAGGACCTCCGTCACATAAAGGAAGAACGTGTTTCCGATGAAGATGAATTGGAAGGTTTCGCCGGTCGCGTGTCCCTGGGAAACGACCTTCACCATGAAAAAGAGGATCAGCGTCGTCGCAAGCGGCTTGGCGATCGCGTAGGCCAGAAAGAGCACCGGGTCCGCCCAATTCGCCTCGACCTGCCATCCCAGCCAGGCCGCGGTGCGGAGAACCCGCGCGAGCCGCCTCATCCGACATTCCCTGCCCGCGTGAAGGCGCTCAATCGCCCTTCAAGGTGAGCCGACCTTCCCGCTTCCCGAGGTTTTCCATCGCGAGGAGCGAGACCCGGGCCAAATGGACGAACACCAAGGTCAGCGCGATCTGGATCGGCGGGATCCATCCAAGGGGGAGCAGACCGTGCGCCGCCGGGCCGTAGAACACCTGGCGGATCCCGTCCAGCCCCAGCGTGACCGGAAGGATCGAGCCCGCGATCCCGATCGCGATTCCCATCGCGCTCACCGGAAAGTAGAACCCCGAGAAAAGATAGACGGGTTCTTGCAGGAGCGTGGCCGTGTGCCAGACTTCCCTTCCCCAAAGCAGGAAGAGGCTGCTCAGGATCATGCCCAGACTGTACGCGGCCCCGAGCGTGAGGACGAAAAGCCCGAACGCCGGGAGCGCCCGCGAGAGCGGCAGCGACACGTGAAAGAGAAGCATGCCCCCGATCAGGATCGCCGCCGCGCGCGTCGTAGTCATCACGATCCCGCCGAGCGCCATGCCGAGGAGAATCGACATCCGCGAGACGGGCGAGATGAGGTAGAGCTGAAGCTGCCCCTGCTCCTTCTCCCAGAAGAATTGGCTCGCCATGCCCCAGATCACGTTGTTCCAGTACGCGATCATCGCGCCCCCGAGCACCACGAACCCCTCGTACTCCCGCGGCGCCCGGAGCCCGCGATAGACGAGCACGAAGGCGGACATCGCCAGGAACGGGAAGAGCGTTTCCCCCACGACCCACGAGCTCTCGCGGAACGAGGCCCTCACGCGCACGCTCGCGCGGGCAAAGACCGCGGCGGCGTTCATGCGAAGTCGCAGCCTCGCGGCGCTCGCTCCGGCGGCGTCACGATTCATTTCGATCGCCGCTCTCCTCGTCGGTCAAGCCCCGGCCCACGTGATGGATGAACACGGTCTCGAGCGTCGGCTCCATTTTGGTCAGGTGGAGGACCGAGCGTTCCAGACCCTTGAGCCGGCCGAGCACTTCCCCGATCACATCATCCTCGACGACCGCGACCTTGAGCTCGACCGCTCCGGTCGCGGGGTGGGCGTGGTGCGAGATCGAGCGCACCCCAACGATCTCGCGAAGCCCGTCCAGATCCTTCCCCGCCGCGCTCAATTGGAGCTCGAAGACCGGCTCGGCGGGGAGCGTGCGCTTCAAGGCCGTCGGCGCGTCCAGGGCGAGGATCCTCCCGTGATCGATGATCGCGACGCGGCCGCAGAGCTCATCCGCCTCCATCATATAGTGGGTCGTCAGAAGCACGGTTCGCTCCGGCCGCTCGCGGACCCAGCGGGCGATGAAGCCGCGGATGTCCCGGGACGCCTCGACATCCAAGCCCAGCGTCGGCTCATCGAGGAAGATGATTTCCGGGTCGCTCATGAATCCGCGCGCGAAATTGAGCTTTTGGCGCATCCCCGTCGAGAGCCCCGAGAGCCGAGCGTCCGCCTTCTCCGAGAGCCCGGTCACCTGCATGAGCTCTTCGGCCCGACGCCGCGCGAGCGGCACCGGGACGCCGTAGAACTGGGAGAAAAGATGCAACGTCTCGCGCACCGTGAGGATCCCGTAGCCGGAGCTATCGCCCCCCGACACGAGATTGATCCTGCCCCTTACCTGTAAAGGCTCGTCGACGACGTCGTAGCCCGCGACGAAGGCACGCCCGGAAGTCGGCAGAAGAAGCGTCGTCAGAATCTTGATGAGGGTGCTCTTCCCCGCGCCGTTCGGGCCGAGGAGGCCGAAGCATTCCCCGCGATGCACCGTGAGGTCGATTCCCTGGAGCGCGCGCACTTCCCCCGCTCTGCGGCGGGCCTTGAAGACCCGGGTGAGAGCCTGTGTCTCAAGGGCTGCGGTGGAACCGATCAGAACGCCTCCCCAACCGAGAAAACGCCGCGAACCCTCCACCGGCTTTCACCCGGTTCTGGAGGCGTCCGGAAAAACGGCATGTCCACCCGCAGGGTCAGATGATTTCGGATCAACGGCCGGGTACGAACCCCGAGACCGAAATCGGCCGCCAGGTTCGAGAAGAGATCGCCGTCCTCGCTCACGTTCCCGACGTCCGCGAAGAGCGACGAACGCGGATCGAGCACGGGAAGACGGAGCTTGGGGACGGCCGGAATCCAATCCGGCAGCAATCGGCTTGAGCGCGATTCCACGTTCAGGGCCACAAGGTTCCGACCGGAAGGCCTCGCATCCGCGAAGCCGCGGACGTTTCCGTCGCCCCCGAGCGCGGCCACCCAGCGGGTGGGAACCGTGCCGCGCGATCGGAACCAACGGCTGTTCCATTCTCCGCGAGGACCGGCCCCCGCGAGATAGAATCGCTCCTCCGGTGGAACACGCCCGCCTCCCACGCGGCCGTAGGCCGCGCGGAACAGGAGTGGGACCTTGGGAATCGCGCTCACGTCGGCCGTCGTCACGGCGTAGACCGATCCGTACGACGCCAGCTCGGTGAGAACGTCCGCGCGGAAGCGCACGGAGCCCGTCCAGCGCGCATAGCGGTACTTTCGCGAGGAAGAAAGGACGCACTCCAGATTTGCGAAACCGCCCGGGGACCATTCCTCGGGGCGCCTCGGCGCGTCGCGATCACGGAGCCGGTCGTAGTCCAGACCGACGCTGAGGTTCCAGCGGAACCCTCGCTCGACCTTGGAGCCGAGATCCTTGGCGAGCGAGGCCCGGATACCCCGATGCCCGTCCAGCTCGTAGGCGCGCGCCCGCGCGATCGCGCGCGGGTCGGCGGCGAGAGAGCGCAGGCGCCCTTCGAGATCGAAGAAGGGCCTGGGCTCGCGCATACCCAGCCCGAGAAGGCCCTTCAGGGCGTGCCTCCATCGCACGGTGCTCGCGTCGAAGGCGACTCCGATCTCGGCGCCGTCATGCGTTTGATACCAAGCGTCCGGACGCCAGAGGAGAAGGGTTCGGTCGAGCGGGAGTGGCGAAGACCGCCAGTTGTCGAGCATCGGCTGAAGCCGCGGCCACCGGCTCGTGCCGTTGTCGCTCCGGTCGATGTCCGGCAGCGTGAGATCGGGATCCAGCTCGGCCTCGCGCGGAGCGAAGGGCAGCGTGGTGCGGTAGACCGCGTCTCCCGCCGCCGAGAGAAACGCTCCCCGGGGCACCGTGCGCATCGCCTTGTGTCCTTCCTTGTCGCGGAACGCGACCGGGACCGGCGGGTCGATCCCGCCGCGCGAAACAAGCGCGAGCTCCACCCGGTAGGCATCGGGGATGTCTCCCGCGGCCGCCACCGCCCCTCCGGCGCGAGGCGGATCGAGCGGAAAGGAGCGAAGTCCCCTCAATCTCACATCGATGCAATCGGTCCTCAGGAACCATCCGTCGAAAAACCAGTCGTAGGATTCGCCGAGGGCGCGGTTCAGGAACCCGAAGAAGTCGTCGGCATACGGATGGTGGAAGCGCCAGGTTGCAACGTACTGGCGAAGCGCGTCGTCGAAGCGCAGCTCCCCCGCCATGGACCGAAGGGCCCAGAGGCCGGTGTTGGTCTTGTGATAAACGGAAGGGTAGTACGCGGCCGGATTCTTGAAGCGGTCGGAATGGGTGTCCACCGGCTCCTCGATCCCGCGCGCCTGAAACTCGAGATAATTTCGCCACGCGCTTCTTCGCGAATTGTCGATCGGGTAGAGCCAGCGGGGTCGTCGATTCGGAAGGGTGAGATTCCCCTTCCGGCCGTAGAGCATCTCCATGAGCGCCGTCTCGGTGTAGCTCGTGAGCCCCTCGTCCAGAAACGCCTCGGCCGTCTCGTTGTTCCCCACCATCCCGTAGAACCAGTTGTGGGCCATCTCATGGGCGATCACCGACTCCAATCGGCGCGTTCCGTCGCTCCGATAACGCGGCGAGATCCATACGATGTTCGGGAACTCGACCCCGCCCGCCCCGATCGGCTCCTCCACGATCGAGAAGCGGGGGTAAGGGTACGGGCCCATGCGCCGGGTCAAGGCCTCCATCATCCTCGCCCCCTCGCGCGCCGCGTCGTTCCAACGCTCCGAATCCGTGGCGCGGTGATACGTGTGGATCTCGATCCCGTTCCACCTCGCGCGGCGCCAGATCCATTTCTCCTCGCACGCCCAGGCGAAATCATGCACCGAGTCGGCGTGGATCACCCACGTGCGCGGCATTTCGAGCGCCCGCTTCGCGGTCGAGTCGGAGGGCGCCTTGAACCCGCTCCGATCCCAGACCGTGATCGCGCTGTCCCCGGGCGCGGCCAGTCGCAGGAGAATCGAGTCCGGAAACACCTCCGCGGGGTTCATGAGTGTCCCCGTGTGCGCGAGCATGAAGTTCCCCGGGAGGGCGATGCGCACGTCGAAGGACCCGAAGTCACCGTAGAACTCAGAGCCCAGGTGCTGCTCCCGGTGCCAGCCGAACCGGTCGTATACGCATACCTTGGGGTACCACTGGGCCGCGAACACGCCCTTGCCCGATCGGCCCATGCGCTCCGGCACGTCCGGGATCCTGGATCGAAAGCTCAGACACACGATCACGCTCTCGCCGGGCGCGAGCACCTCGGGGAGCGGGATCCGCGCGATCGTGTCGTCCACGAAAACGCGGAGCGAATCCCCTGACAAGATTGTCGCTCCCTCGATCCATTCGCCTCCCCGGCGCTTGGCCGGGAGGTTTTGGATCCGCCAGTCCTCCTCCGAGGCGTCGTGGCGGGCCATGTTCGATTCCGGCCGATAGGCGTTCAGGTAGAGGTGGAAGTAAAGCTCGGTGAGGGAATCTGGCGACAGGTTCCAGTACGCGAGCGTCTCCTGCCCGGCGATCTCGAACGTCTGGGGCGTGTAGGAGACCGACATCCGGTAGTGTACGTCCTGCTGCCAACCCGGGATTCCGGGGGTGTGCTCCCCTCGCGCCACGGTCGGTCCGAGAAGAAGGACGAACGCGAAGGAAGCGCTGAGAAAAACCCGGGCAGGAATCACTTTCGAAAGATCTGTTTCAGGGCATCGGCGGCTTTCTTGAGTGGGTCGGTTGCGGCCGAGTCGGCTCGGCCCGCGCGGGATGCTTGCTTGCCGCGCACCGAGTCGGCGGCCGAGGCGGAATCCAGCTTCCCTAGTGAATCCGGTGTGCGGGCGAGATTTCGTACCAGCTCCGTCACGACCTGGCGCCCGAGCTGCTTCGCGGCCACCTGCAGCGTCTTTCCCGCGAGGATGGAAATGTTCGGCGCCCGATCCGGCCCCGTGATCTTGACCGTGACCGGAAGCCGCCCGTCGGCGTCCCGCGCCTGCTGCGCGAACTGGGCGAGCGCGGTGTTTCCCTGGATCCGGTTGGGGGCCAGGCGGAGAAGCAGGTTGAGATCGAGGATGTGATCGAGCCCGACCGAACCGTTCAGCTCAGCCTTGTCCTCTCCCAAATCGCCGCGCGCCTGGTCGATCACGAGCTTGTTCCCGAGGATTCGCACGACGTGGGTTTCCCGCTTCACGGGAACCTCCCTCCGTTCGGAGAGCCCGAGGGCGCGGGCCACGGCGATCACGGTCGGCGAAAGCTCGAGCTTCCCATCTTCGAGCGTCCCCTTCAACAAACCCTGCAACGACTCGTTCGGCAAGGCGCTGGGGAATCCCTTCCCGCTCAAATCCAAGGCCCCGGTCAGGAATCCGGTCGCCGCCGACGCGAACGGAATGGTCCCCGCCGCCACCTGCTCCACCGGGGCGCGCTTGACGTCAAGATGGAGCGAGTAGCTGGGGCTCCCGAACAGGGACCGAAGGGTCAGCGAGCCTTCGATCGTGCCCGAGCCGATCCCGCCCCGGATGGGAGATGCGACGAGATCGGCGCCGTCGAATCGGACCGGCGCGGAGAGGTTCGTGACCCGCATCCCGCCGGAGCGCGCTTCCCCGATCTCGACGGTGCCGCTGAAGGCCCCGAGCGGCACCGGAAGATTCGTGGGGGGCGGCATCGCCACCTTGTCGGGAGCCTTAGCCCCCGCCGGCGGGGCCCATTCGTTGGCCAGGAAACGGTCGAGCGCGATCCGAAACGTACCGGAGCTGAGCGGTTTGCCACGGACCACGGTGCCGGCCACGCTCACCGTCGACGAGCCGACTCTCGCCCGGAGCGATCGGACCTGCGCTCCGGCGTCGGAGCCCTCGACGTCGAACTCGAGACCACCCACCGGATGCGCGAGCCCCTGCATGGTCCCGTCGATTCCCCGCCCCCGGACGACCCAGCGCACCGCGGGCTTCGCGGGCGGCCTGAGCTCGAACGAGGCACGGCATTCGAGGTTTCCCGCGCGCCACGTCGGCGTGTTCGGCAGGAGACCGTTCAGCCGGGCGGCGGGAGCGCGGACGACGAGGACGCCGCTCGTGGCCCCGCCGGGCGCAAGCGAACCCTCGGCCTGGAGCGAAAGAGCGATGCCCGAGCCGCCGCCGGCGGCTTTCGCCACGAAGGTGCGGTCGGCGCGGCTGGTCCAGCCGGCGCGGACCTGATCGATCAGGAACGAATTATCCTTCGCGCTCACCGAGAGGCCGCTCACCGTCAGGGCACCGTCGGTCACGATCTCCGGAGCGTGCCCGCTCGCGCGAATATTCCAGGACAGGGTCCCGTTCCATTTCGCCGGCAGATGGGAGGCGAGCGCCCTCCAGGCGCGATCGCCGGAATTCACCTTCTGGGGCTTTCCCAGAATCCTGAGGTCGAGCTCGCCGCCCCCGCCCCCCGGGTTCTTCCCGGGAACCCGAACCGACCCTTGCAGCACGCTCCTGAGCGCCCCCAGCTCGAGGGATCCGTTCGTAAGCTGCAGAACCCCGCCGCCCTCCTTCGCCTCGAGCGACGCGCTGAGTGCGAGCGGCGAAGGCAGCGCTACCTCGGACGCGCGCAGCGACGGCTTCCAGTAGAGGCTTTCGGCCTTTGCCGCGACGCGAATCGCCGCCGGCGCATCCAAGGATCCCGCGAGCTCGATGCGGCCGGTGAGCCCCTTGATCTCCATGCCGCTCCCGAGCGTGTCCCGCGTCCTGATGTCGATGTCGTGAAAGTCGAGGCGAGGAACCAGAACCGCGAATGCGGCCGCCGGTGCGGATCCGGCCGCCGCCGAAGGCTGGGGACCCCGGTCGGAGAGCGCGACCCACGCGCCGTCGACCTTCGCCGAAGAGACTTCCACGCGCTGGAACAGAAGCGGGAGGAGCCTCAGGCGCACGAAGACCGCGTTCGCGCGCGCCTCGGTTCTCGCCTCCCCCGCGTCGGGGACACGCACGCTCAGGCCCTCGAGCTTGATTCCGATCGCCAACCCTTCGAAAGCGGGGGTCATCCGCTTCCACCGCACCGCCGCGCCTTGGATCCGGGAAGCTTGCCGCAGCGCCTGGCGCTCGATCCAATCGCGCGGCATGAGGGTCCAGGCGAGCGCGAAGAGGATGGCCAGGACCGCGAGGAGCGAACTGATCGCAACCGCAAGAATCCGAAACCCGCGGCTCATGCGGAGCCTCCGATTCCTTCGGCCGCCGGCGCCCCGGCGTAGAACGAGCGTACCTCGCGCGCGACGCGATCCACCTGCTCCATGGTGAGGCCGGGATAGATCGGGAGCGACAGCACCTCGCGCGTAAGACGCTCCGAAACGGGAAAGGCGCCGGGCTCGTAGCCCAAGTGCGCGAAGCAAGGCTGTCCGGGCACCGTGCCGGGGTAATAGACCCGGGTCGCGATTCCGCGCTCCCGAAGCCGCGTTTGCAGCCGGTCGCGCATCGGGGCACGGATCGTGTACTGGTGATAGGTGTGCTTCGCGATCTCGAGCTCCGGCGGAAGCCCTACCGGGCTCCCCGCCAGCCCCTGCCGGTATCGCGCCGCGATCGCACGCCGCGCCTCGGTCCAGGCGTGGAGCCGGCGCAGTTTGGTGCGAAGGAAAGCAGCCTGGAGCGCATCCAATCTCGCGTTCGTTCCCAGGGCTACATGGGAGTAATTACCCGCGTCGCCGTGGACCCGGAGAAGCCTCGCGCGCGAAGCGAAGGCCGAGTCCCGTGTGAGAATCGCGCCGCCGTCCCCCAAGCCGCCGAGGTTTTTCGTCGGGAAAAAGCTCAGCGTCGCTCCCGCGCTCGCGGTTCCGACCGGACGGCCCCGGTCGGTCGCGCCGATCGCCTGAGCCGCGTCCTCCAGCAGCGGGATCGAGTGCCGGGCCGCCAGCTCAAGAAGGGGGTCCAGCTCACAGCAAAGGCCGTACAAATGAACCGCCATGATCGCGCGCGTGCGGGGCGTGATCGCGGCCTCGACCTCAGCCGGATTGAGCCCCATGCGCTCCGGTTCGACATCGACGAAAACGGGACGGGCCCCGATGGATGTCACCGCGCTCGCGCTCGCGAAATAGGTGAAGGCGGGAACGATCACCTCGTCGCCGGGCTCAAGACCCAGCGCCAGAAGGGCAATCGAGAGCGCGGCGGTGCCCGACGCGATCCCGATCGCGTGCTCCACGCCGCACGCGACGGCCAGCTCCGTCTCGAAAGCGTCGTGCTCGGGGCCGAGGATGAATTGACCGGACCGAAGCACCCGCTCGAAATCCCGGGTCAGCTCGTCCTCCAGCGGACCGTGCACCGCGCCGAGATCCAGGAGCGGAACCGGCGGTTCCAGAGACGTCCTCATCCTCAGGGTAGCTTCGTTTCGGCGCGCGCCATCACGACAGGCTGGTGCGCGCTCAGATCTACCTGCCGCTGCTTCAGAGCGGGCAGATAGGCGGGATCGATGAAATGATAGACGAGGAAAGCCGCGGCCCTCCTGGCCTTCGGCGGGATATCGCACCATTCGACGGCTGTGCCCTCGGGCGGGATTTCGACCTGGCGGACGACCTTCGCCGCGAGCCACTTTGGTACCGGGGTGGCGCCTTTCGCGTCGGCGTATTGGATGCCGTAGGTCTGCACGGATGCCGACGACAGCGATTCCCCCGCCGCGCCGAAGAATGTGACCGAAAGCGCGATCTCCCGCATGCCCCCGCCGCCTCCCGGCAGCGCGTGCCCCGCGCGGCGGTTCGCGACGGAGAGCTTCAGGCGCCCTCCCTCGACCGCGGCGCCAAGCACCACGACCGAGTCGAGAGCGCCAACCCCGTGAGCGCCGCGGAAGCTGTGGGCGTGGACCTTACCCCGGCTCCTCTTCGAAATGTTGGGAGCGGCCTCCCCGGCGTGGAGAGGCATGTGGCAATCCTGGCACTGCTTGCCCCCGGCGGCCTTGGAGGCCTTCCACCTGCTGTAGGTTGCTTCGATCGGGACGCCGGTCGCGGCCGCCGCGTGCTCGTGGCAGGCGGCGCAGAACTCCCCCTTCGTGTGGATCTCGCTATAGACGAAGCCATGGGCGCTCCCGGGATCGGAATCGCTGTACGGGCCGCGCATGAGGAGCGGATTGGCCGCGTCGAAGGTGTAGGAAGCCGGACTGGGGGAGGGATCGACCGCGCTCACGTTGTGGCAGAAGTTGCACGTCACGCCTTCCTGGCTCACCGGCGACTCGAATTTGTAATCCGCCGTCACGGCGGCCGCCGGCGCGTGGCAGGCGACGCAGGAGGCGAGGACCTTCTCGCCGAGCTCGGCCTTGGCGTCGGTGAGGAAGACCTGAAAGACTGGGTTCTTCCAGGATTTCCCCATCGCGGAAGTCTCCCATTCGCGGCGAATCTGCCCGTGGCACGCTCCGCAGAAGCGCGCCGGGCGGAGGTCCTGGGCCACGGCGTGACCGCAGCACGCGAGCACCCCTAGGGTCGCGAGCGTCCCAACGATGCAGCCCCTGGACGATCCCCCGCGGCTCGCGGAGGGGAGCCGGATCACGACCGGCTCTCCTTGGCCGCGCCCGCGGTCGCGTCCAGGTGAGCCGCGCGGATCGCCTCGAGCAAGGCGTCCCGCCTCTTGTAGAGCCGCTTCAGCGGGCGCGCCGCGCGCTTGCCCAGAGCGTAGGCGGTCAGGATCGGAAGCGCGATCGTCGAATCGACGTACGCCGTGACCGCGTCGGGCAGCCGGTTCGGATCGAGCTTTCCCCAGCTGACCGCTTCCCCGGGGGTCGCCCCGGAGAGACCGCCGGTGTCCGCGCGGGCGTCGGTGATCTGGAGAAAATAATCATGCCCCGACTCGGCGATTCCGAGAACCTCCTGGATCTGGGGCTCCGTCTGCAGGGCGAAGTTCTTCGGAGATCCACCTCCCAGAATGAGGATGGCGCTCTTTCCGCCCGATTTCTTGGCGCCGTGGACGATCGCGGCGCTCTCGTTCACGTCGCGGAACACGTCCCATTGGATCGGCTCCCCACCCAACGCGAGGGCCGCGGCGTTCATTCCGATCGAGCTGTCGCCGGGAGAGGAGGTATAGACCGGGACATCGAGCGCGTGTGCCTGCGCGAGGAGCGAGGTCTCCTTTTGCCCGAGGGCGCGCTCCCGCTCGAGCACGTACCGGCCCGCCCGGTGGTGAAACTCCGCGGTTCCCATCGGCTTCTGAAACTCCGGGGAGCGGAGCACCTCGCGAAAGAAAGCGTCGGTCGAGAGGAGCACGTCGTAGTCGAAGAAGATGTCGAATATGCGAACGATGCCTCGATCGCGCAGCTCCACATCATCCACATTGCTCCGCCCCTGGTGCATCGAGAGGCCGATTCCAAAGTGGGTGTCGTGGTACAGATTCGCCCCGGTCGAGACCATCCAGTCCACAAACCCGTTCTTCAAGAGAGGGATCAGGCAGGATCGGCCCAGCCCGGCCGGCGTGAGCGCCCCGCTCAGCGTGAGCCCGACCGTGACGTCGGGCTCGAGCATTCGCTCGGCGAAGAGGCGGCAGCCCTCGCGCAGGCGCGCGGCATTGTAGGCAAGGAACGCGGAGTCGACCATCTGCTCGACCGTCATGCCCGATGAAACCGGGTCGGGCGCGATCTTGGGCCCCTTCCTCACTTCCGGTTTTCGTGCGCCCATCAGGCCCTCCCATAGATGGGTACGAGCGCGCCGGAGGTCCATGCGGCCTCGTGCGACGCCAAATACGCGAGGAGCGCGGCGACCGCGTCCGGCGGCACCCATGCCGAGAAATCGGCGTCGGGCATCGCCGCGCGATTGGGGGGAGTGTCGATCACGCTCGGGAGAATCGCGTTGGCGGTGACGCCTTCCTTCTTCAGCTCCTTCGCCAGGGTCTGGACGAGCGCGTGGAGTCCCAGCTTCGCCGCCGCATACGCTGCGGCGCCGGGAGTGCACTCGACCGCGCCTCGCGAGGAGACGAAGAGGAGCCGCCCGTGAGCCGTCTGCTTCACGTGCGGGATCACGTGTTTCGCGGCCCAGAACGCCGAGATCAGGTTGAGCTCGATCATGCCGCGCACGGTGCTCTCAGCCACGGACTCGAGACGCTCGCCGCCACGATAGCCTCCCGCCAGGTGGATGAGGACGCGCAGGTCGCCGAGCTGCCGGGCGGCCGCGTGGACCGACTCCCGCACCGACTCCTCCTGGGTCACGTCGGACTGTAGACCCAGGAGGGAGCCGGTTCGCGCGGACGACTCGTGCTCCCGCTTCAGCTCCTCCCATTCTTTCTCGGCGCGGTAGGTCACCGCGACGCGGTACCCATCCCTGAGAAACCTACCGGTCACGGCGCGCCCCAGACCACCCGTGCCGCCGGTCACAAAGGCAGACCCTGCCGTCATCGACGTTCTCCGATTCGACTCACCGCGACACAGAAGGTGGAGTATACCGTGCGGCGTCGGCGACGCGCCACAGCCCGGACCGCCGCGCCCACCCGATCGCGTTTCCGCTCACCCGAATCTCGACCAGGCCGCCGCGCGTCCGGCCGAGCCGGACCTCTTCTCCCGCGCCGAGGAGGTAGGGAGAGCGCGGCTGCTCGTCGGGGGCCGGCCCGACTTCGAGGACCGGCACCACGACGACCGCCTCCGGATGCCGCCGCTCCTCCCTGGCGCGCAGGAGGAGCCAGCCCGACGCCAGAACGCCGAGCGCCAACACCACGGTGCCGCCCACGAAAAGACCGCGCCGCGCTCGGCGAAGCGCCGCGAGCCCTCCGGTCAGCGCGCCCGCCAGGGCAAGCAAGGCCGCGACCCACCATGCTTCCCCCGTCGAGAGCGCGATTCCCGGCGACTGCGGGGTCCGTTCCCGCTCCCCCGATCCCTGGGTCGCCTCGGCGCGCGCCCGTGCGATCGCGAGATTGGCTCGGACATCCTGGGCGCGCGGATCGATTCTCTGCGCGGCGAGAAGAAACGCGACGGATCGCCCCGGATCACCCCTGGAGAGTGCGTCGGTGCCCGCGTTAAAGAGGGCGGCGGCGTCCACGCGCGGCTCGCGCCCAACCTCCGCGCGCGGCTCGCGCCCTCCGTTCGGCGCGGAGGCCGGCCCCGCCACCACCGTCACCAGCGCGATCGCGATCGCGGGCCCCAGGGCGCCCCACGCCTGCTTCACCGCGCGAGCTCTCCGCGGTAGCGCTCGAGCAGAGCCCGGACCGCGCGGAGCGCCTGCTTGGTGTCGGCGCCCCGCGTCTCCGGCGGCGCGTAGGCGATTCCCTCGAGCGACTCGAAGAGCGATTCGAGCGCCGAGATCTCGCCTTCCCCCGCGCCGCGCGAGCGAAGAATGCGGGTGAGCTCCCCCCGTGGCAGACCTGCCACATCCGCGTCGAACCGGTATCCGGCTCCGGCCCGAAGCGCGTTCTCCGCGAGCGCCGCGGCTCGCGCCGGCTGATTCTGCGACGCGAAGGATTCAGCACGCGCGAGATCCCGTGCGAGGAGCGCGGCGAGCGACTGCAGACGCAGGAATCGGGGATCCCGATGTTTCCGCGCGCGGATCCTCCCGGCCGCGATGGCGGCGCCATAGGCGAGCACCGAGAAACCGAAGACCGCCGTGCCGCCGTCGGGCGGGTCCAGCGTGAGCCTTCCGAACGGGCCGCTCGCACGCCGGGGCGCGGCAAGGATCGGCGGACCGGGTGAAGCGCGGCCCGCCTGGGATTCCGCGAGATTTCCGGGAAGGACCTGCACCTTCACGCTGTCGGATGCTTGCGACCGGTAGCGTCGCGCCTCCGGATCGAACCAGACCAATCGCACGGGCAGGATCACGAGGACGCCGGGCCGGTCCGCGACGAAGGCGACATCGGTCTCGCGTTCTCCCGTGAGCCGGTCCCCGCTTCGGTCGGTCCGGCTCGAGGAGCCGGCCACGTACTCCCGCGCCGCGCCCAAAGCGCGGATCTCCGGATCACGGATCGTCGGGATGTTGCCCGTCCCGCGTATGGTCGCGCGTGCCATGACCGGCTCCCCCGCGCGCGCGGTGAGCCCGTCCACGTGGAGCGCCAAGCGGAAGTCCCCCACCGCCCCGCGAAAACCGGAGGGAGCCCGAGGCGGAAGCGGGTCCACCGTGATCGTGATGGGGTCGCTGGTGAGCGCCACGTCTTGAGGTACGACCTCGGGCACCGCCAGCATGCTCCATGGATCCGGCGGCTGGATGACGCGGGCCACGCGGAAGCGGATCTGGGCCGGGCCGATCGTCAGGGCTCCCGTGCGGGTCGGGAAGAGGGCGGTGGGAATCTCCATCATCGCGTATTCCACCCCGTTCAAGGTCACACGCTCTTGACGCGGCGGCCCGAGTCCCTCGCTCCAGAAGCCCTTCGTGCCCGGCGCCTTCCAGTCCACGTCGCCGATGATGTCGACCCGCGAGTAGAGCCTGAGGCTCAACACGAGCTGCTGATTCCAGTAGACGCGCGGGTGGTCCACCGTGGCCTTGACAAAAACCTCCGGCGTCCCGGAGGGACCCGTTCCGGCTCCGCGGACCGGGCGCGGCGGGGCACCCCGCGACGCGGCGGCGCGCGACACGGTGAGGGTGAGCGGCGCCGATTCCGCGTGATCGCGACCCACCGAGATCCGAAGCGACGGAATGCTCACCAGCCCTTCCGTTCGTGGGATGAGCCGGTAGACGGTCGTCGACGTGCGCTCCACCCGCGCTTGGACCATTGAAAAATTCTGCGCCGTTCCCGCGCGCTGTACCTCGACGTTCCGGAGCGGCCGTACATCCACATCGGGGAGGTTGAGCCCCGCCGAGCGAATCCGCACCGTCAGGGTAGCCTCCTCGCCCGGTGCCACGTGATCCGGCTCGAGCGTCGCCTCGATGGAGAGCCTGCCGCTCGCCGATACGCCGGACCAGGAGGCGCGGGGAAGCGCTGCGGCGGCAAGAGTGACCGCAAGCGCGGTCGCGATGAGCCCGGTCTTACCAATCACGATGCCCGGTCTCCTCCTGGCGGCGGCCCTGATCCTCATGCATCCTCGCCCGCCGCTCGGACTCCAGCGCTTGAAGCCACTGCTCCGCTTCCTCGCGCGTGAACTCCCCGCTCGACCCCCGCGGCGTTTGTCTCGGCTCTTTTGCCCCGCCCCCCATCGGCTGCGGCACGGGATTTTCCCGGCCACCCGGCGTCGGGGGCCCCGCGCCCCCGGCCTGCGGCTCACGTCGCGGCTGGCCGAGGGGTTGCCGCAAGCGCCGGATCGCCTCTTCGAGATTTCGCTTGGCGTCGAGATCCCTGGGGGTGATGCGCAGCGCCTCGCGGTAATACCGCGCCGCCTCTGCGAATCGCATGGCGCGCATCGATTGGTTCCCCATGTTGTACGCCGCCGCAGCGCGGGCGGGATCCCCGCGAAGGGTCATCGCCTCTCCGAAGCGGATTTGCGCGGAATCGGCCTCACCTCTGCCGAGATGCGCCAGCGCCTCGTCGTAGGGGATCACGGCCGAGCTGGGCATCTCGGAACGACCGGCGCGCAGTGCGTCGAGCGCTTCGTCCAATCGGTGGGCCCGGAGCGCGCGCACCCCTTTCCGCGCGGGCCCGCCCCACTCGTAGATCGCCCCCAGCGCGGTGAGGGTGAGCACGAGCAGCGCCGCGCCCCGCTTCATCGACGCCGCCGCGGCACGAGCCGCTCCATCACGAGCAGCACGCCCGCCGCCGCGGCAAACCATGGAAAGCGTTCGTTGTACGCGCGGATCGAGCGCCCCTTCGCCTCGTAGGCTCCTCCGGACCGGATCGGCTCGACGAGTCGGAGCGCTGCCCGTCCTGTTCCATCCGCCCTCTCGTATCGCCCTCCTCCCTGCTCCGCCAGGCTCCGGAGCGTTTTCTCATCCAACCGCGTGATCACGATTCTGCCCTCGGCGTCGCGCTTCACATCGCGCACGGCGCCGGTCGTATCCACCACCGGGATCGTCGTCCCCTCGGGAGTCCCGAGGCCGATCGTATAGAGCCTCGCGCCCGCGCGCCTCACGCTCTGCAAGGCGCGACCCGGATCCCCTTCGAGGTTTTCTCCGTCCGAGAAGAGCACGATGGCCCGCGGTCTCTCCCCCGGCCGCGCCAGCAGGCGGGCGGCGAGCGTCAGCGCCGCGCCCAGGTCCGTTCCCGGCCGATCCATGTTCCGCGTGCTCGCGGTTTCCACGATCGACGCAAGCCCCTCGCGATCGGTGGAGAGCGGGCTCACGATCTTGGCCGACCCCGCGAACGTCACGAGCCCGATCTGCGACCCCTCGAGCGCGGTGAGAAGGGACAGCGCCTCGCGCTTGGCGGCCGAGAGCCGATCCGGACGGAGATCGGGTGCGTCCATGCTCCGCGAAAGGTCGAGCGCGATCACGGCATCGACTCCGAGCGCCGTGGTTGTCACGAGGCGAAACCCCGACTGCGGCCGCATCAGCCCGAGGCCCGCCAGCGCGAGCGCCGTGAGCGAAAGACCGATGCGCCACGCCCGGGTACGCGATCCGGCTTCCCCGCTCAGCGCCCGCAGCGCTTCCGGATCGCCGAGCGATCGTTCGGTGCGGAACCGCTCGCGAGCCGCGACCCATGCCAGGAGCGCGACCCCGAGCACGATCCAGAGCAGATGGATGAGCTGCGGTGAGGACCAGCGCATCGCGTTAAGGATACCGGTTCAACACGGTGAATCCGAGGAGGAGCTCCAGCGCGAGGAGCGCGCCGCCGAGCGCCAGGGCGCGCGGCCCCAACTCGGCCCACTGGGTATAGGAACGCATCTCGACGCGCGAGGGTTCCAGCGCGCCGATCTCGCGGTAGACCTGGCTCAGAAGCTCCGCCGAGGTCGCCCGGAAATACCGCCCTCGTGTTTCACGGGCCACTTCCTTCAGGGTCGCCTCATCCACTTCGGACGCGACCCACACGTAGTGACGCCCCAGCACCGGATCATCCACCGGGAACGGGGCCGCGCCCTGCGTGCCGGCGCCGATCGCATAGATGCGGACCCCGACCGCCTTCGCGAGCCGCGCCGCGGTGACCGGATCGACCGGGCCGGCATTATTGATTCCGTCGGTGAGCAGGATCAGCACCTTGCTTTTCCCAGGCGCCCGGTCGAGACGTTCCGCCGACTGAGCGATCGCCGCTCCGACGGCGGTTCCGTCCGGCAGCTGTCCGAAATCCAGCCCGTCGATGAGGGAGCACAGGCCGTCGTAGTCCAGCGTGAGCGGGGAGATCAGCTCGCTCCTCCCGGCGAACGCGACGAGCCCGATCCGGTCCTGGACCCTCCCGCGGACGAATTCCTTGGCGACCTGCCTCGCGACGAAGAGGCGGTTCCGCGGCCGGAAATCCTCGGAGCGCATGCTTCCGGAGAGGTCGATCGCGAGCATGATGTCGATTCCCTCGCTCACCACCTCGCGCATCTCGCGCCCCGCCTGGGGCCGCGCGGCCGCGAGGAGGACGAGCCCGACGGCCAGGGGCCGAAGTCCTGGAAGCAGGCGCGCGGACCGCGCGCGGATCCCCGCGGCGGGCGGAAGCGCGGCCAAGCTCGAATAGCCCAGCTCGGGATCGCGCCACGCGGCTCTCTTCCGCGCGAGCCAGAATGTGAGCGCGAACGGGATGAAAAGCAGGAGATACCAGGGCTCGGCGAATCGCATCGCTAGGCCGCTCCCTGGCGCGCGGACGAAGGCGGCCCGGGCGGAGGCGGCTGCGGGGCCCCAGGCTGCGGGGTTTCCGTCGGTCTGGGCCGGGCGATCAGCCGCCCCGCGATCGACCCCGCCAGACGCAGGATCTCCCTCGCCTCCGATTCCTCGTCCTCAAAGCGCGCGAACTTCGCGAGATCGGCGCGCGTGAGCGCCGCGACCAGATCGTCTCGACCCTTCGCGATCACCCGGTCGCCTGTCAGCTCTCTCGCGAGCTCGGTCGTGGTGAGATCCAGGGCCGGCACGCCGGTCACGGCCGCCACGTACGCGCGCAACGCAAGCGCGAGCCGCTCGTAAAATACATCGCGAGGAATCACCGGGAACTCGCTCCGAAGCGCGCCGAGGGCCCGGCTCAGGATCGCTTCGGGGGCCTCGGGCGGCCCCGCCGCGGCGGGGAGCCGCCGCCGCGCGCGGGCGCGGATCCAACGCGCAATCATGGCCGCCACCGCCGCCACGGCCACCGCGACCAGGAAGCCGGCGAGGACATAGTCCACGGGGCGGAGCGGCGTGTCGATGGGGCCGCGGTCGGGCCGAATCGCGCCCGTCGCGGCCGGGGTGAGGGAATCCACGAACAGGGTGTCCCGCGGAAACTCCACGGTGTCGGCGAGGGCGTCCACGTGAATCTGCAGGGCGGCCCGCGGGAGCTCGATCGCGCCCAGATCGAACCCCCGCACGAGGTACTCGCGCGACCATACGGATCCGCCGTGCTCGGATCTCTGGGAAGGCGCTCTCGTGGAGTCGATCTCGAGGGAGGAGGGCAGGCTGCCCAGAACAGCGGCTCCTGCCCGCGCGCCCGGACCGAGCGAAGCGGCGAGTCTCCAGGAAACCCGGTCTCCAAGGGTTCCCCGCGCGGGCTTGAGCTCGCTCCGCAGCCGAACGTGGATCTCGCCCAACGCTTCGTCGCGCTCGACCACGCGCCGCGGCGCGGTGCCCGTGATCCCGCCGCAGCCGGCGAGGGAACAAACGACCCCTAGAAGAAGCGCGCCTCGAAGACGCCTTCGGCCGGCGGAGGACACCGCGATTCAGCGCCGGAAGGCGCGCTGCTCGAAATGCCGGACCAGCTCGGGCGCGACCGGCGAGCCGCACGTGACACGGATCCGGTCCGCGCGCGCGCGCGTGAGCACTTCCTTGAGCACCCGCTGCCGGCGGGCCCGGGTGCCCCGCCATTCGCGCCGCGCGCCCGCGGAGCCCAGGTTCACCGTCCGGGTCACACCGGTCTCGAGGTCCCTGACCTGGATGAGACCCCGCGCGGGAAGGTCCTCCTCGAGCGGATCCTGGACCTCGACCGCCACGATCTCGTGCCGGCGGGCGAGGAGGTTCAGGGGCCGGTCGAAGGATTCCGCGAACCAATCCGAAATGAGGAAGAGAACCGCGCGGCGGCGGAGCACGCGTCCGAGGAAGGCGAGCGCGCCGTGGAGGTCGGTGCCCGTGCCGCGGGGCTCGAACGCGACGAGATCCCGCACGATCCGGAGCGACCGCGCCCGGCTCTTGGATGGAGGAAGGTAGAGCTCGACCCGGTCGGTGAAGAGGAGAAGCCCCACACGGTCGCGATTGCGGCTCGCGGCGAGCGCGAGCAAGGCGCCCGCCTCCGCCGCCGTGTTGCGCTTCGTTCTCGCCGTGCTTCCGAACCGCAGCGATCCGGAGAGGTCCAGGGCCAGGACGACCGTGAGCTCGCGCTCCTCGTCGAATCGCTTCACGAACGGCCGGCCGTGCCGGGCGGTGACGTTCCAGTCGATCGTGCGCACGTCGTCCCCGGCGACGTACTCGCGCACCTCCGAAAACTCGAGCCCCTTCCCCCGAAACGCGCTCCGGTAGGCGCCCGCGAAGACCTCCTCCACCGCCCTGCGGCTTCGGATCGTGAGGCGCCGGACCTGGGCCAGAAGCTCCGGCGTGATCACGGGACCTCGACGCGGGCGAGAATCCGGCGGGTCACTTCGTCCACCGGCACGCCCTCGGCTTCGGCCTCATAGGTGAGGAGGATGCGGTGGCGGAACACATCCGGCGCGATCCCCTTGATATCGTCCGGGGTCACGTAGGCGCGGCCCTCGAGAAACGCGAGCGCTCGCGAGCCGCGGGCGAGCGCGAGGGTCGCGCGCGGGGAAGCGCCATACTGGATGAGCGGCCTCAGGTCGAGCCCGAACCGCTCCGGCTCCCGGGTGGCGTGCACGAGATCGACAATGTATTTTCGAATCCGCTCGTCCAGATAGATGGCGTTCACCAGATGCCTCGAATCGAGGATCCTCTTGGCCGCGATCACCGGCTCGGGAGGAGCCGGGGGCTCCCCGCCCATGCGATCCAGAATGAGCCCTTCCTCCTCGGGGCTCGGGTAGCCTACGCGAATCTTGAGAAGGAAGCGGTCCATCTGGGCCTCGGGCAGCGGGTAGGTTCCCTCCTGCTCGATAGGATTCTGGGTCGCGAGGACCCAGAAGAGTCTTTCGAGCGGATAGGTCGCGTCCCCGATCGTCACCTGCCGCTCCTGCATCGCTTCCAGGAGCGCGCTCTGCACCTTGGCCGGCGCTCGGTTGATCTCGTCGGCCAGAAGGATCTGGGTGAAAACGGGCCCGAACTTGGGGGCGAACGAGCCTTTGCTGGGATCAAAGATCAGGGTTCCGGTCAAATCCGCCGGCAGGAGGTCGGGCGTGAACTGAATCCGGTGAAACGTCGCCTGGATCGCCTGGGCCACCGTCTTCACCGCGAGGGTCTTCGCGAGACCCGGAACGCCCTCCAGCAGAAGATGCCCGTCCGCCAGAAGCCCGACCAGGATCCGCCGGATCATTTCCGTCTGCCCCACGATGATCGACTCCACCGACTCGAGGAGGGTCCCGAGGAAGGCGCTCTCCTCACGGACCTTCGCGTTTCGCTCTTCGATGGTGAGCTGGGGCGTCAACGCGGCGCGGCTTGGGGTTATTGAGTCCGATTCGAGTAAAGCGGGAAGGCCCGGCAGAGCTCCTCGACCTGGGCGCGGATCTTCGCGAGGGCGGCGGGCTCCCCCCGGTGCCGGAGCGCGTCGTCGATCCAACCCGCCAGGTGGTGGAACTCGCTCTCCGCCAGCCCGCGCGTGGTGACCGCCGCGGACCCGATCCGGATCCCGCTCGTGACGGCAGGGGGCCTGGGGTCGTTCGGCACCGCGTTCTTGTTCACGGTGATTCCCGCTTCATGAAGCGCCGACTCCCCGTCCGCCCCCGAAAACCCGGCCTCGCGCAGGTCGACGAGAAGGAGGTGATTGTCGGTTCCTCCCGTGACGAGCCGATACCCCCGTTTGCTGAGCCCCTCGGCGAGCGCCTTCGCGTTCGCGACCACTTGCTTGGCATAGGCCCGGAACTCCGGGGTTGACGCCTCCTTGAAGCAAACCGCCTTGGCGGCAATCATGTGCATCAGGGGGCCGCCCTGCATACCCGGAAATACCGATTTATCAACCGACTTCGCGTACTCCTTCTTGCAGAGAATGAATCCGCTGCGCGGCCCGCGCAGGGTCTTGTGCGCGGTGGATGTGACGACATCTGCGTAGGGAATGGGATTCGGATGGACGCCTCCCGCGATCAGCCCCGCGACGTGGGCCATGTCGAAGACGAACTTCGCGCCGACCTCGTCCGCGATCGCGCGGAGCTTCGGGAAATCGAAGAATCGCGGGTACGCGCTCGCGCCGGCCACGAGCACCTGAGGCCTCGCCTCCCGGGCGAGCTTCGCCACCTGATCGTAGTCGAGCAGCCCGGTTTCGGGTGAAAGGCCATATTGGACGGCTTTGAAGAGAATTCCGGAGAAGCTCACCTTGTGGCCGTGGGTGAGGTGCCCCCCGTGCGCCAGCGCCATCCCGAGGAGGGTGGATCCGGGAGGCATGAGCGCCAGATAGGCGGCGAGGTTTGCCTGAGCGCCCGCGTGCGGCTGCACGTTGGCGTGCTCCGCGCCGAAGAGCGCCTTGGCGCGCTCGATCGCGTGCGACTCGGCCACGTCGACATGCTCGCATCCACCATAGTAGCGCCGGCCCGGATAGCCCTCGGCGTACTTGTTCGTGAGGGGCGAGCCCATGGCTTCGAGCACCGCCTCGCTCACGAAGTTCTCGGAGGCGATGAGCTCGAGCGTGCTCTGCTGCCGTCCGACTTCGGCGCGGATCGCCCGGTCGATCTCCGGGTCGACGGACCGAAGCGACGCCTCGCGCCGCGCCGCGGCGGCGGCGCCGAATCCGGTTGTCATGGGGGGCTTGGCTACCGCGCCTTCTTCGCCGCGCGCTGGACTTTTCCGCGCGCTTCCACCGGGAAGAGCCAGCCGAAGCGGTCGCGTACGCGGCCTTCCACGATATCGAAGAACGCCTTCTGCAGCTTTCGCGTGATGGGGCCAACCTCTCCGGTGCCGACGGGGATCCTGTCGACCCTCGTGATCGGCGTGATCTCGGCGGCGGTTCCCGTGAAGAACACCTCGTCCGAAATGTAGAGCATCTCGCGCGGGATTTGCTCCTCCCGCACTTCGAGCCCCATCTCGCGCCCCAGGGTGAGGATGCAGTCGCGCGTGACCCCAGGGAGGATTGCATTCGCGATCGTCGGCGTGTGGAGGGTCTCGCCGCGGACGAGGAAGATATTCTCGCCACTCCCTTCGGCGACGTAGCCGAACACGTCGAGCGCGATTCCCTCTTCGTAGCCGTCGGCGACCGCCTCGAGCTTGATCAGCTGGCTGTTCAGGTAATTGGCGCCGGTCTTCGCCATCGCCGGGAAAGTGTTCGGCGCCTGCCGCTGCCACGAGGAGACCCTGACCGAGATGCCGTGGTCCAGCGCGTCTTTGCCGAGGTACTTCCCCCAGTTCAACGTCGCGATTGCGACGTCGATCGGAACGCCGGTCGGATTCACGCCCAGCGTCTTGAAGCCCCGGTACACCACAGGCCGGATATAGCACGCCCCGCCGCCGTTCCTGCGAACGGTGTCCCGGATCGCGTCCATCAGCTCGTCATACCCGTAAGGACACTCGAGCCGCGCGATCTTGCAGGAGTCGAGCATGCGCTGCACGTGGCGGTCGAGGCGGAAGATCGCCGTGCCGCCCGGTGTGGCGTACGCCCGAATCCCTTCGAACACGCTCGAGCCGTAGTGCACGACGTGGGAGAGGACGTGGATTTTCGCATCCTCGTACGCCACGAACTTCCCGTTCATCCAGATCAGGCCGCTCGATTCACGCGCCATGCCTTCCTCCTTCCGGCGTGGTGTCATGGTCCGCTCGAGCGCCGCACGCCCTCGCGTCGCTCGACCGATTCTCGGATCACCGGAATCCATTCCAAGAGGTGGCTGCGAATCCTGTTGAACGTGTCACGATACTGGTCGGCGCTCCCGCCCATCGGGTCGAGGACTCCCTCGGGGGCCCGGTTGGCGGACGCCGCGCCTTTCTCCGTGATGAGGTGGACTCGATCCGCCGCCTCAGGCGCGAGCCCCCGCGCGTACTCGACGTGCTGCGGCTCCATGCCCAGGACCAGATCCGATGCGCGGATGAGCCCGGCGGTGAGCGGAGCCGAGCGGTGCGAGGAGAGGTCCACCCCGATCGCGGCGCAGACCTCCACCGCGAGATGCGTTGCGGGGGCGCCTTCGGTGGCGCCGGTGCCGGCGGAGACGACGCGCGTCACATCGGCGAGGTCTTTCGGGAGGAGCGATCGCAAGATTCCCTCAGCCATCGGACTGCGGCACGTGTTCCCCGTGCAAATCACCAGGACTTGGTACATGAACCTCACTTCGGGCAAGAGAACGAGGCTCCATCGAATAATCGAGTGTAGGAGCCGGGCCCGGCAGCGTCAAGTGGACCTTCCGGGCAGTGTCCTTCCAATACTGATGGGAGTCACGGAGGCCCGGCGGCTGAAGGGGACAGATTCACTCTGGACCGACAATGCGTAATTGAGAAGAGCCGGAGGTGTCCGGCTATGCGTCGCTCCGAGCCCGTCCAGATATCCCGTTCGATATTACTTGATGATGAGGACCCGCCCTTCTGTCGATTCCCTTCCGGCCTCGAGGCGATAGAAGTAGATTCCGGCAGCGAGCCGCCGCCCCGTCGCGTCGCGGCCGTCAAAGCGCACGGCGTGGCGTCCTGCGGGCATGTGCGCTTCCCTCAGAAGGGTGCGAACCCGGCGCCCTGTGGCGTCATAGATCCGCAGGCTGACCGCTCCCTCTCGGGAAGTCGTGAAAGCGACCGTGGCATCGGGGCGCAACGGGTTGGGCGCCACGACGGCGGCCGGCGAGGCCGGTGCCGTGATCTGTGGGGCCGCCTGACCCCCGCCTACGATCCGGATGGAGATGTTGTCGGTCTGGAACACCTCTGCTGTCGCCACGGGCGCGTCGAGCACCTGGAAGTCGAGGGTGGATCCGGAGACGGCGGCGGTGTAGTCGACGGTGGCCGTCTGCCAGGTCGGTGTGAGCGTGACCGCGGGCGAGAGCGTGGTGACGCCCTTCTGGGAGCCGCCCACGTACTCCCGCACGCGGAGGAGGGCCCTGCCGGCCGCCGTGGAGGAGCGGACCCAGGCCGTGAAGCGATACAGGGTGCCGGCCGCCGGGGTCGAGGCGACCCAATTGGGGCCGTCGTTCGCGCCGAATGTCGGAGTGCCGGTGGCCGGGCCCCGGATCTCCAGGGAGTAGCCGCCGTCGAGTCCGCCGGCGACACGCTGGATCGTCCCCCCGCCGTTGCCGCTCCATCCAGTGGTGTTCGTCTCGAAGGAGGGATTGCCGACCAGGTTGGGTCCGAGACCGGCGCTCGTTACGGTTACCGAGGCGGACGCCGTTGCGGTGCCTCCGGCGTTGTCGGTGACGAGCACGCTCGCGGTCCAGTTGCCGGCCGCGTACGTATGCGTCGCGGTGGAAGAGGCCTGGGGCCCGACGATGGTGCCGTCGCCGAAGTCGAACCGATAGGAGACGACGCTCCCATCGGAGTCGCTGGAGCCCGAGGCGTCAGCGGTATCAAAGAGCGGGGCGTTGCCGGTCGAGGGGCTGATGGTGAGCACGGCCGTCGGATTCTGATTCGGCGGCACGACCGTGATCGCGGTGGTGGCCGAGCCCGAGAGGGCGTTCGCCGCGGTGAACGTGACGTTGTACGGGGCCGGGCGCGCGTTTCCGCCGGCCGGAGTCCAGGTCAAGCTCCCCGAGGTGTGCGGCGAGGGCGAGGAGAATTGAGCATCATTCCCCGCCGGCAACCCCGTGAGGTCCGCGGTGAGCGATGTGATCGCCTCCCCGTCCGGATCGGAGGCCGTCACAGAGACCGTGAGCAGGCTCCCCGCCTGCACGGTCGCCGTCGCCGGGGCGGTCACCGCCGGAGCCCGATCCGCGCACGAGCGGACGGTCACGATTTGGATCGAGATATTGTCGGTCTGGAAGACCTCACCCGGCACGGCCGGAGCGTCGAGCACCTGGAGATCGAGCGTGGTCCCGGCGATGGTAGCGGTGTAGTCGACCGTGACCTTCTGCCACGCCGGGATGAGGGTGACCAGGGGCGATTCGGTGGTAACGCCTTTCTGAGAGCTTCCCTGGTACTCCCGCACGCGGAGGGAGCCCTTGCCGGTCGCGGCGGACGAGCGGACCCAGGCCGTGAAGCGATACAGGGTGCCGGCCGCCGGGGTCGAGGCGACCCAATTGGGGCCGTCATTCACCCCGAACTTCGGCGTGCCGGTGGCCGGGCCGCGGATCTCCAGGGAGAAGCCGCCGTCGAACCCGCCGGCGACACGCTGGATCGTCCCCCCACCGTTGCCGCTCCATCCGGTGGTGTTCGTCTCGAAGGACGGATTGCCGACCAGGTTCGGCCCCGTGATGACACCACAGGTCACGGCCACCGGGACCGAGGCGGTGGCCGTTCCTCCGCGGTCGTCGGTGACGAGCACGTTCGCGGTCCAGTTGCCGGCCGCGTACGTATGCGTCGCGGTGGAAGAGGCCTGGGGCCCGACGATGGTGCCGTCGCCGAAGTCGAACCGATAGGAGACGACGCTCCCATCGGAGTCGCTGGAGCCCGAGGCGTCAGCGGTATCAAAGAGCGGGGCGTTGCCGGTCGAGGGG
>VBOW01000067.1 GCA_005893275.1 Candidatus Eisenbacteria bacterium
CCTGCTCGCGCAGGCGGCGCGACATCTCGACCGGATCAGGCGTCACTTTTCCGGACCCCATCACGCCAGAGAAATACCTCAAAATGCGCGCGATACCAAGCGTGGAAGGCGTAGTGCCGCGCGGGGGGGCGGGCGGCGGATTAGGGGTTCATCGCGGGAGGCCTCGTGCTGGGGGGATCTGAAGAGCGGCTGATGGCCACGGAAATACCACGATTCCACGCCGCCGCGGCGACGCGGCGCACTGGATCCTAAGGGGGCGCGATCTCCTATCCACCGCGCCCCCTCTCCTCGACCCCCCCGTGAGGCCGGACTAGCGAACTAACGAAGAATCGCGGTCTTCTGGACCGTCTCTTTCCCGTTGGGCAATGCCACGCGATAGAAGTAGATACCGCTCGGGACCCGGCGTCCGTCGGCCAATCGGCCGTCCCAGCTGATCCCGTAATTTCCGGCGGCTTGATCCTCCGCGAACGTGCGGACGAGCCGTCCCGATATGTCGTAGACGCGGATCACCACGTGTCCCGCCTGCTCCAGGGCGTATCGCATGACCGCTTGACCGTCCACGGGATCCGCTATCGCGCCGTGCGAATGCGTGTCGCCCGAATTCGGCATGGCCGCCGCCAGACGCCCCGAGGTCGCATTGGTCGTCACCACCCGAAGCGTGTACGGCATCGCCGCAGTGCTCGCGTTCACGACCGCGACCGCGTAGGTTCCGGGAGCGGTCGGAATCACTTGGAGCGAGCCGGTCGGGAGAAGATTCGCCGCGTCGCCGATCAGGGCACCGAGCGGATCGAAGATCTTGAGCTCGCGGCCGCCCGCCAGTTCCTCCGGAACTTCGAGCACGCCCTCGAGCAGCTGTGTCCTCTTCGTCGTCGTGACGTGCTCCACCACGATCGCGGGCGTCCCCAGGACCCCAGCGGGCGCGGTTCCGGTAAATGTGATCGTATTCTCGGTCGGATTGCCCGCGCCCGACCCGGCCCCTCCGGTGATGACGAAGCCGTCCACGTAAAGCATGTCGCCCGGGCTGCTGGCGTCGTTCATTGCGTTGAGCCGGAAGATGTGTGCCCCGGCGGAGGTGGGGAAGCTCACGAACTCTCCGAAAGTCAGGTCATTCTTTCCGGACTGATCCGGATGCAAAGGATCGGAAGGCGGGCGGTTGAAGCTCACGATCCCCCTCGATGTTCCGTCGATCAGGACCTCCGCGTTCCCGCCGCGTGGCCCCCGCGCGATTTCGAGATCCACCTGCGTTCCCGTGTAGTGGAATTCGAGGTAGGCCCGCGGGTTTTTCTTGTTCGCGCCGACGTTGCGGCAGTAGTGGCCGTCGGTGGCGCGAACATCATCGATATCGTGCCAGCCGCCAGACTGCGTGACGGCGGGATCGTGGCAATCGAGCTCGGTCACCCCCGTGCTGCTCCCGAGCGGGCGGTTGACTCCTTTGGTGAAGAAACAGATGGCCGCGGTTGATGGCGGATTCACGCCGTTGATGATGTCCGCTTCATAGATGATGTTCGGGAAACCCTCGTTGTCGACGGTCAGCGAAGAATATTCCGCAAGCTCCCGGGTGCCGTTCGGGCAGCCCAATCCGCGGAGGCAGATCTGGCCCTTGTGAACGACCCCTCCGCCCTGCTTGCTCGCCACGTCGATATAAATGTCCGGCTTGTCAGCCAGGGCGTTTTCGACCTGCGCGTAGATGAGCTTCCACGGCACCTGGTCCGTCTCGAAGGCCGGCGTGTCGGGATCGCCCGCTACGTCGGTTCCGTACCAGATCACCGCGACCTTCCCGGCCGCGCCGCCGTGGACCCACGGCAGCACGCACGTGCGCGTGAACTCGAAACCGGCGACCCCAGGCGCGTTGAGCGGAACGGGTTTGGTCCAGCTCACGGCCAGGGTCGGATTCGCGCCTGCTGGGCAGCTCATGAGGAAGATGTCGTGCCGGTCGGAAAAGACAATATGGATGTTATCGCCCTGGTCCACGGTCATGATCGGGAACCGGTTGCTCGTCGTGCGCGCTCCGGCGCCGTGGAAGATGAGGCCGGTGTCGAATGTGTTCGGCGCGAAGACCGGCGCGTCCATCGTGCCGACCGGGATGTTCGCGGGACCGGCCGCGGGATACTTGGGAGTGCGCCACACGTAAAGATCACGCTTGTTCCGGCTCACGAAGGTTCCGAGCATCGTTCCGTCGCTCTGGAGCGCGCTGTTCCCTCCGACGTCGTCCCCCACGCCCGTGGCCGGATCCTGAACGAAAGAGCCTTTCGGCCACGTCGCCCCTCCGTCGTCCGACTGGGCCACATAGATGTCGTGCTGGCCGAGTTCGGCCTGGGCGAGCTTCCGGAGGCTCATGTAGACGGTCTTCTCTCCGCGCGCGACGTTCCACTGCCGGTCGAGCTGCGCGGTGGTGAAGGGGAACGGGGTCCAGTGATCACCGCGGTCCACAGAGACCGACATCGTGGCCGAGCCGAGCCAGAGGCTCGTCACGTAGACGCGCCCCGTGGACTGGATACCCGGCATGCCTGCCACCGGAGGCACGACGAAGAACGGATCGCCGAGCGCCAAGTCGACGTCGCCGCCTCCCAGCCCACCTTCCGGAGGCGGATTCGGCGTCGGGGTAGGACTCTGGGTCCCGTCCGGCTGACCCTTGAAGGTGAAGGATGTGCCCCCGTCGTCGGAACGCCAGAAGTCCACACCACCCGGCACTCCGCGGATGGCTCCAATGTAAATCGTGCCGAAGCGGTCGATCTCGATCTCGGGCTCGAGGTCCTGGTCGATGAAGATGGGGCTCCGTTCCTGGTCGGGGAGGTTCACCTCGGGCTTGAAGCCAAAGTCGAAGTGGTTGTACGTCGCCGTCCGGAGCTCATTCGGAGGCTCGGGCGAGCCCGTCACGAGCGTGGCGGCCGCGGTGTACGACTCGTTGACCGCACGGTAGACGAGCACCGAGATGCGATAGATGTCCGGAGCGCCGGCGAATGAAATGTGCTCCGAGTTCCCCACCGCCTGGCCGTCCACGGCGATCTCCGTGCCGGCGCTGTTGAAGGCGTGAAGATCGAGATCGTTGAGCGGGTTCGTCCAATTGATCTGCACCGTCACCTTGTGAATCGACGCGTCCGTGCCCGTCAGGTTGAGAAGGAAGTCATCGCAGGTCGAGTTGGTGCAGTCGGCGCCGATCGGGTCGGACGTCGATTCGGTGAAGGGGCCGCCGTGCCAGGTCAGGGTCGTCGCACCGGTGGGCGACATGTCGCCGTGATCGGGGGTCGCCGCCTGGGATGCGGGTGCGAGCAGGATCGAAACGGCCAGAGCCAACGCAAAGACGGGGATCGGAGGAACGCGCAAGGCTGTCCGCATAGGGGGACCTCCACCGGAAAGGGTTTCCTGCCACCCGGCCGTCGGGGGCGGCCTTCAAAGGCATAGAAATTCTACTGAGGCCGGGAGAGGCAAACCTATCGGCGTGCTTCGGAAAAACGTGTAGGAGGACGGAGCCGGGGTTGTCGGCGTCCGTCCTACGCCACTCTAACGGGGAGGGCGGATCAAGGATCCGTCGTCGCGCTACTTAGGCCACAGCCACCCGAACACTCCCGCGGTCAGGAGGCCGTACACCAACCCGTCGAGGGTGCTCTTGATCGTTGTGCTCCACTTCTGCTTGTACCAGATCGAATTCTGCCAGAGCGCGATCGAATAGGCGATGAATGCGGTGCAGCCGGCGAAACGAAAAACCGAAAGGTAGGGCGCGCCGGGCGCGAGCGCGCGGCCGGTGACATAGGCCGCGAAGACGCTTACGAGGACGAGATACAGAAACCACTGCGCCAGGCTCGTGCCCATGTTCACCGCGCCAGGACCGAAGACCGTCATCACCACGACCGGCCCCTTCTGAATCTTCTCCTTGAACTCAGGCGACTTCATTCCCTCGGGGCCACCCGCGTGGGGAATCATGTAATCGCCGGGAGGGACGTTGAACTTTCGCAAGGCCCCCTGAACCTCGTCCTCGGACGGAACCTTGGCGAAATCGCTCCGGTGGTAGGGGAGCAGCATGTGGATTAGCCAGCTCGCGAAGAACACGACGACCGCGGAGAGCAGGACCGGAAGCCAGAGCGACGGGATCGATACCATCTTCACCTCCTGGTGAGGCGGTGGACCTCGACTCCATGACCGGCGGATACTAGAGGAGATTCGCCCGCCGGGGAGAGTGAATCTCGGCGCCACAGCAACTCGTGCTATCCTCTCCGCGGCACCGCGCGTCCGGCCCGTCTCCCCCCGCCGGCCGTGGCACATTTTGGGAGGTACGTCATGCGCTCGCGCCCGCTATTCGTCCCCTTCGGTTCCGGCTTCCGCGCCCGTCTCGCGCTCCTGCCCCTGCTCGCGCTACTCCACTCTGCGCCGGCCCACGCCGCGTTCCATCTGAATGAATTCACCAAGGTGATGGTGGGACTCAACGGGAACAATACGATCCAGGCGGTCGAGCTGAAGATGCTCGCGGGCGGCGAGAACCTCGTCGGCGGCATGTCGATCAAGGTGTACAACGCCGCCGGAATGCAGGTCGACTCGCTGGGTTCCTTCGCTGGGTCGGTTCCGAACGGGGTCGCCGGGCGAAATATTCTCTGCGCGACGGAGAACTTCTCCGCGGCCTTCGGAATCACGCCCGATCTCCTCATCAAACCGGGCCTGCTTGTCGGGACGGGCCAGGTCTCGTTCGAGAAGCCCACATGCTTTGCCAACGCGGTGGGCTACGGCTCGGTCACGACCCCAAAAAACGGAACCACGTCGGCCTCGGCGCTCCCGGCCGATTTCGCCATGGCGCTCGTGCGCACGATCGATGACGGCACGGCGGTCTTCTGCCCGCTCAGCGAGGATGCGGCCGCCCGCTTCCAGCTCGCATCCGGCAGCAGCGCGAGTCCGATCACGTTCACGAACAACTCGGGAGCTTCGGTGAACGTGTTTCCGACCGCCTCGGGGGTTGACGGGACTCCCCCGGGCCAGGCCGCGCTCCGTGTCTACCCGAACCCCTTCAACACCGGAGCGAGGATCGTGGCCCCGGGATATGGCTATCTCTCGGTCTACGACATCCGAGGGCGCATGGTTCGAAGCTGGGGATCGCCGTTCGTGAGCCCCGCCGTTGTGGGACCCATGCAGCTGGACTGGAACGGCACCGACGCTGCGGGGCATCGCCTCCCGTCCGGCATTTACTTCGTCCAATACGGTCTGAGCCCCCAAGACCGCGCCCGGGTTGTCCTTCTCCGCTGACATGGGCTTCGGATCGGTGCCGGACCGCGCCTGGGCGATTCTGTTTGCCCGGCTCGTCCTCGGGCTGATCTTTGGGATGTCGGGCTGGGGAAAGCTTTTCCAGATGGGGGCGACGGCGCATGCCCTTCGATACTTCGTGGATCCCTATGCGTCGAGCTGGATCCCGACGTGGCTCCTCTGGGGGTTGGGGCTTGCGATCCCCTATGTTGAATTTGCCGCCGGATGGCTGCTCGTCGCCGGGCTCCTCGTCCGCCCGGCGCTCTTGGCGCTAGGGGCAATCCTTGTAATCGTGACCTACGGCCACTTGCTGAAAGATTTCCTCTATGAATTTCACACCCACGTCATCCCCAGGCTGGCCCTCTTGGTCTTCCTGCTCGCCATGCCGCGCGGCGACGACGCTCTCTCCCTCGATCATCTGTTACGCCGCGGGGTTGAGGTAGAGCCCTCCCCGACGACCCCGCTCCGTTAACATCCCGTTAGGGTTCTAGGCCGAAGGTTGTGTCCTACGGTGGAAACCCTTCGCGGCGGCCCGATCGCACGCCCACAAAGAGGCCCCAAGGTGCACATTCTTCTCATCGAGGATAGTTCTCCGACGCGCGACCTCGTGCGGCGCTCCCTCCAGGAGAGGGGCCATCGGTTGACCACGGCCGCTCGCGTTTCGAGCGGGCGGGCGGCGGCCATGGCAGAGCGGTTCGACGTCATCGTGATCGACATCATGCTCCCCGACGGAAGCGGCCTCGACCTGTGTGAGGAGCTTCGGGACCACGGCATCGAGACACCCATCTTGTTTCTCACAGCTCGGGGCGAGGTCTCGGATCGCATCGCGGGTCTCGAAGCTGGTGCGGATGACTACATGCGGAAGCCCTTCGCCCTTGCCGAGCTCCAGGCGAGGTTACAAGCCCTCGGCCGCCGAGGGGGCCACATCGCGCCATCCCGCCTCGAGTGGGCAGGCGGGTCCATTGACTTCCGGGCGCGCCGGCTCACGACCTCCGCCGGTGAAATTCCGCTCACCGCCAGGGAGTGGAAGGTCCTCGAGGTCCTGGCCGCGCGCGCCGGACGGGTCGTTTCCCGCGATGAGCTGCTTGAATCGGCATGGGGTGAAACCGGTTCGCGGGCATCGGAGAGCCTCGACGTGATCATGAGCCGGCTTCGGCGAAAGCTCGGACCCCGGGATGGACGCGACTGGATCCGCACCGTTCGGGGTGAGGGGTACGCGCTGGACTCGCCACCATGACTCGGCGTTCGATCGCGGGCCGGGTGACGCTGCTGCTCCAGGCCGTCGCGGTTGTGGCTGTTCTTGCATTCGCGGCCGCGTCGCTGTGGTTCACGGCGCGGGCCCTCCGCGTCGAGGAGGTGCGACTCCTGCGCGAGATGGCGCGTCGAGTGGCCGCCGGTATCGACGACGAGCTTCACGAGGCGGGTGGGCTCAAGAGAGCGGCCGAGGACGCGCTGGCGGGGGAAGCATCCGGCGAAGTCCGCATCGATGTCTTCGATCCGAACGGCAGGCTCATGGCCTCGACGCGGCACCTCGGCTCCCCATCGCTCGCCCTTCCCTTGCCAGCGCCGGGCAGCGTGGATCGGCTCAAGGGACACGTCCGCGCGGCCGTCCTGACCGGCACAGGTGCGCGAGTGGTGGCGTCGATTTCAGGCCGGAGCCATGAAGCGACCATGCGCGCGCTCACGGAGGCAATCACGGCAACCGCGCTGCCGCTGCTGGTGCTCACCGTGCTCGTGAGCCGCCGAATGGTGCGCAGGGCCTTGCAGCCGCTGACGCTCATGGCGGAACGGGCGCGGGAGGCATCGGTGGAGTCCGGGGTGCGCTCCCTGGGCGGCCCGATCGGCATCGAGGAGGTGGATCGGCTGCAAGAATCGATCAACCGTTTACTCGAGCTGCTGGACGATCACCTGCAGGCCGAGCGTCGGTTCACGGCCGATGCCTCGCATGAGCTCCTGACCCCCCTGACGGTGATCTCGGGGGAGCTGGAGCTTGCGCTCGCGAGCCCGAGTCTGCCACCGAATGTCGCGTCTGGGATCCGCAGGGCAGCCGACCAAATGCAGGCGTTGCGAGACCTGGTGGAGGCATTGCTGCTGCTCCGTCGCGTTTCGGTCGGCGCGCCGGCGAAAAGAAATGGATTCGAGCCGGTCAATCTTACCGACCTGGCCACGCGGGCGCTTCAAAACGCGCGTGACGAGCACCCTGACCGCACCGCGGATATCTCGCTCGATGCGCCGGACGAGGTCATGGTGTCGGGCCATGAGGCACTCCTCGCCTCGGCTGTTCGCAACCTCGTGGACAACGCGGTCAAGTTCACAGTCCCCGGGAAGCATGTCGGCATCGCGCTCCAGAATCACGATGGCTCGGCGGTCGTGATCGTGGACGATGCCGGGGATGGCATCCCTGCCGGCGACAGGGAGCGAGTCTTCGACCCGTTCTACAGGGGGGCCGAGGCGAGGACCCGGGATGTAGGGTTCGGCCTCGGGCTGCCCATTATCCGACAGGTCGCGCGTGCCCACGGCGGGGAGGTCATCGTTGAGGACTCCCCGGCGGGTGGCGCGCGATTCACGATGACCCTTCCGGCATGGCAACCCAATTGAATGGGCTGGAGGGATTCCGCAGGGGGTATCGGGGCCAGCGCGTGCGGGCCGCCTTCCTCAAGCTGATCCTCTCGGCATCGTCATTCGCGCTCGGGAGCGGTAGAACCGTCGCGTGCGCCCTTCCCGCCGACACAACCGCCCTCCCCGGCACAACCTCGCTCACCGTCGAACAGTGCGTGGCGCTCGCGCGGGAGCGCGCCCCCGACGTCACGGCCGCGGCGGCGCTCCGCCTTTCGGCACGATTGGATTCCGTCGCGACCTGGTACAACCGGCGCCCTTCCTTCGCCCTGAGCGGCGGCACCGCCGTCGCGCCGAAGGGGTTCTACGATCCCGTGATCACGAATCTCGGCGATTACCAGCTCACCCTCGGCATGGACTGGCCCCTGCTCGACAGAGGGACCCGCGCGCGGGAACGCGCACGCGCCGCGCTGGAAACGGCGAGCGCGACGTCCGATCTCGCCCTGACCGCACGCGACGCCGGGCGAAGGGCGGCGACCGTGGCGCTCGATCTGCTCCGGCAGGAAGAGAAAGAGCGGTATCAGGCGGACGCAGCTCTGTGGCTCGAGCGGCTCTCCTCCGCGGTGGAGTCGGGTGTGCGTTCGGGAGCGCACGGGCGCGCCGACGCGCTCCGAGCTGGACTCGAACACTCCACGGCCGCTGCGGCGCTGGTCGATACCCGGCGGGCGCGCGCGGAGTTGGATCGGGAGCTGGCCGAGTTGATCGGTGGCGTCGAAGAGCGAACCGTCCGCGTTCTCGAGCCAGACGCGGCCGCGGAGGCACCGCTGGCCGCGGCGGATTCCGCGCGGCTCCTTGCGCGCGCCGCCGAGCTGCCGGCGGTGCGCGCCGCGGAGATCGAGGAAGCTCGGATGCGCCTTGCGGTACGGGAGGCGCAGCGCAAAAACGCGCTCGAGGTTGGATTCGCCGCGGACGCGGGACTCAAGGGAGCGGACCTCACACGGCTGGTTCCGGAGGACATGCGCCTTTCGGATCCGGGCGCGACGTTCTCGGATCGCGTGAAGCGTGACCTTGGCGCCTCGGTCTCGCTCAACTTTCGGCGCCCGATCCTTGACCGGGCGCGCTCCGCGATGGTCGCCGCGCGCGAGGAGGCGTTGAAAGCGGCGAGCCTTCGCCGGAGGACGGCCGCGCTTCGGGCACGGCGCGACGCGCTCGATCTGACGGGGCGATGGCGTGCCGCGTCCGAACGGGTAGCCATCGAACGGACCGCCGCCGGAAAGGGAGAGGAGAATCTGGTACGCATGAGAAGCCTCTACGCCGGGGGCGGAGCCGGCTTGCTCGAGGTGCTGGACGCGCGGCGGCAGCTCGACGAGGCGCGCTCACGACTCACCGAGGCGAGGTTCGAGGCACGTCGGGCGTATTACGAGGCGAGGATCCCGTGACGAATCTGAGCCGCCGCCTGATTGCCGTGCTCTGCCTGGCCGCCTTGCTCGCGCTCGGGTCCTGCACGCGAGGGGACAGCGAGGAGCAGCGACCCCACGAGCCGATCGTTCCGATCAGGGTCGAGCAGCTCCGGTCCTTCACCTTCGAGGACCAGGTCCAGGCCACGGGACAGTGGCGGAGCAAAGCGGACCTGATCGTGGCGGCACCGTTCGCGGGCGTGCTTGGAGCTGTCCTTGCGCGCGCTGGCGACGCGCTTCGTGCAGGTGCCACGATCGGGACCATGACGACGCTCGAATCCCACGCGACCTTGAAGGGGGCCGAGCTGCTCCTCCGCGAGGCGCGCGATCCGTCCGCCAGGGCGGAGGCGGAGCGCGCGGTCGCTCAGGCACGGCACGACCTGGTTCAGGTCCCCATCGCCGTGACCGAGAGCGGCATCATCGTGCGCCGCTCGGCGGAACCCGGAGCGCAGCTGGCGGAAGGGGCTGAGATTCTCGCCCTCGCGCCCTGGACGGGCTTCGTATTCGAAGCGCACGTCCCCGCGGGGCAGGGTCCGAGTGTGCATCCTGGACAACGGGCTCTGATCCAGGAGGAGGGACGCCCGGCGCGCGCGGCCAGGGTCGAGCGTATCCTCCCGGCCGCGGATCCGACCGACCAGACCACGCTGGTCTGGTTGGCCCCCACCACGTTGTCCCCCGCGCCGCAACTGCAGCACTTCGGGAGCACCTCGATCACCATCGGCGCGGCGCACGCAAGTATCGCGGTGCCCGACTCGGCGGTGGTGGAAGACGATCTCACCGGCGAGAAACGCGTGGCGCTCGTGGACCCGACGATGCGCGCGCACTGGACCCGGGTCCTGCTCGGGGCCGGCCTCGCGGGATGGCACGAGCTGAAATCTCCCGCGCTGCGCCCCGGAACGAACGTGGTCGTCGAAGGTCAACGCGGTCTGCCGGATAGAGCCCGCGTCACGTTCGCGCCGTGAACGCGCGGTGATCGGTCTCCTCGATTTCCTCGAACGCCAGCGTAAGGCCCTGATCGCCGTTCTCACGGCACTCACGGCGGCCGGCGTGTGGGTCGCGTTCCAGATGCCGGCGGCCATCCTGCCCGAGGTGGCCTTCCCTCGCATCAGCATCATCGCGGATAGCGGAGAACGCCCCCCCGAGGACATGGTTCGCACCGTCACCCGCCCGCTCGAGGACGCGGTGCGCCGCGTCCCCGAGCTTCGGGAGGTCCACTCCACCACGAGCCGCGGCTCGACGGAGATCCACCTCGATTGCAACTGGGGCACCCCCATGGTCCGGGTGCTCCAGCTCACTCAAGCGCAGATCGACGCGACGCGCGAGCGGCTCCCCGCGGGAACGACGATTGAGGCCCGCATCATGAGCCCCGTCCAGTTCCCCGTGCTCGGGTTCTCGCTCACCTCGGGATCGCGCAGCCCCGCCGAGCTGCGTGATCTCGCGATCATGGTGATCAAGCCCGAGCTGGCGCGCCTGCCCGACGCGGCCGAGATCGTCATCCAAGGAGGCCAACGACTCGAGGCGCGCGTGACCCTTGACCCGCGCGCATTGGAATCGCGCCGTCTGGATGCCGCCAACGTGGCGGAGACGGTCCTGCGTGCGGGGCAGCTCGAGTCCTTAGGCATGATGTCGGCGAACGGCGAGCTCTACCTTGGGATCTCCGACGCCAGGCCCGACGGGCTCGACGCGCTTCGGGCGGTGCCGGTTCCGGTGGACAGCGGCCCACCGGTGCCGCTCCGTGCGCTCGGCCGGATTGCGCTCGTACCCGCACCGGAATTCACGCGCTATGCCGCCGGCCGGGGCGAGGCGGTTCTGGTCAATGTGCTGCGCAAGCCTTCGGCCAGCACGATCCGCCTCTCGCGGGCGGCGCACGGGTGGTTTCGGACGCACCCGGACATCGTTCCTCCGGATGTGCACGTGGAAACTTTCTACGACCAGTCCGATCTCGTCCGGGCCTCGGTCGTGAGCGTTCGGGACAGTCTGGTGGTGGGTGCGCTCATGTCGGTTCTGGTCGTGATCTTTTTCTTGCGGCGCGTCCGCCTCGGCCTCGCGGCCGCGCTGGTCCTGCCCGGCAGCATTGCGCTCACGCTCTGCGGGCTTGCTTTGGGGGGGCAGACACTCAACATGATGACCCTGGGCGGCATCGCCGCGGCCGTGGGCCTCGTGCTCGACGATGCGATCGTGGTCGTGGAGCACGTCGCGCACCGGGCGTCGGAATCCGCCTCAACCCAGGATGTCCGGAGGTCGGTGGCGGAGATTCTGCCCACGCTCACCGGATCGAGCCTCTGCACACTCGCGATCTTCATCCCGTTCGCCTACCTCGGAGACGTGACGGGCGCCTTTTTCCGCGTGCTCTCCCTCGCCATGGTGCTCATGCTGGCGGGCTCGCTTCTCCTCTGCGTTCTCATCGTACCTCGGCTCCGCATGGTTCCCGCGGCCCTCCCCCCACACCGGAGCAAGCTACGGGAGGGCTTCGATCGCGCGCTCCACGGGGTCATGAGGCGGCGCTGGCTCGCGTTCGCGATACCGGTAGCGCTCTTATTGTGCCTGTTCCCGCTCACGGCCACGATCGGATCGGGATTTCTTCCGGAGATGGACGAAGGGTCCCTCATCCTGGATTACATCGCTCCGCCCGGATCCTCCCTCGAGGAGACCGAACGGATGCTCCGACACGTAGAGCATGAATTCACCGCGATCCCCGAGATCGCCGCGTGGTCGCGCCGCACCGGAGACCAGCTCGGCTTCTTCGTCACCGAGCCGAACCAGGGGGACTACACGTTGCAGCTCACGCAACGCGACCGAAAGCATTCCGCAGAAGACATCGCCGACGCGCTCCGGCAAAGGATTCGGATCGTCGAGCCGTCGCTCGACATCGAGTTCGGCCAGCTCGTGGAGGACGTGGTAGGAGACCTCACGACCGCGCCGGAACCGATCGAGGTGAGGATCTTGGGCGAGGACAGAAGACTCGACGAGCGGCGGGTGGAGCAGATCGCGCGAATCCTCGCGACGGTTCCGGGAGTCGTGGACGTGCGGAGCCGCGTCGTGGTCAGCGGGTCGAACCTGGTCATCGCGCCCGGGATCGCCGCGCAGCGTGCCGGCCTCGACCCCGCTGCGTTGGCACAACGGGTGGCTCCCTACGTGCAAGGCGTCGCCGCCGGCCAGATCGCGCGGGGCGCGCGGGAGTGGCCGGTTCGCGTCGTGCTGCCTCAGCCTGCCGGCGCCACCGGCCCCGGGGCGATCGAAGAGGCGCGCGTGCCGGTGGCGGGCGGGCGATGGGTGAGGCTGGGGGACATCGCGAAGGTCCGCGTCCAGCCCGGCGAGACCGAAATCGTGCGAGACGATCAGCGAACGATGGCGGCCGCGACGGCGCGCCTCTCCGGGCGCGATCTCGGCTCGGCGATGCGCGAGATCCAGCGCCGGATCCGCCGGGAAGTCGTCCTCGGACCCGGGATGGCCGTGCGTTACGCGGGGCTCTGGGCGGAGCAGCAGGCTTCCTTCCGCGGGCTCACCGCGGTTTTGATCGGCGCCGCGGCGGCGGTTCTCCTCGTGCTCTTGGTCTCGTTCCGGTCGTGGTCGCAGGCGGGTGCCGTGCTCCTTATCGCGTCGGCATCGCTTGCCGGGGTGCTGGCGGCGCTCCACATCGGGCGGGCGACCTTCAATATCGCGAGCTTCGTGGGGGCGATCATGGTCGTGGGGATCGTGGCCGAGAACGCCTACTTCTTGGTGACCAGCTTCCGCGACGGGGTCGCGAGCGGTATGACGGGGAGCGAAGCCGCGACCGCGGCCGCGAACCGCCGCATCCGCCCGGTGCTCATGACGACCGCCGCGGGAATCGCCGCCCTGGCGCCGCTCGCGCTCGGCGTTGGCTCCGGGAGCGCGCTCCTGCGCCCGCTCGCGATCGCCATCATCGGCGGGTTCATGAACTCGGCGATCTTGCTCCTGATCGCGCTTCCGCCACTCCTCGCGCTCACCGCGTCGCGGCGGGATTGAGGCTCGGGCGGTCGTTCGCGGCCGACTCCCGGGAGGAAACTCCCTCACAGGCCGGGAGATTTCCCCCAGATATCCCCGGTACCCTCGGCCCTGCCTTGCAGAATCGGTCTTGCGTATTGAACGGCGGCGGGGGCCGATCGCGGCGAGCCATGGCACCGGCCGAGTTGGCGCCGGGGCACATTGCATCTCCGGGAGGGCAGTCCGCGGCACGGCCGGTGCACATGGGAGGGTCCACCTCGAACGAGGTGCGCCGGAGAAGGCGGGACAGGCCGGCGCCGCTGGAACAACACGAGGTCATGCAGGAGGTCCTTCTTGAGACGGCCACAGAGAATGCAGATTGTCGCCCTACCGCTCTTCGTCGCGATGGCACTCATCGTGGGATGCTCGTCCTCGCCGCTCGGGCCAGGGCAGCCTACCGCGCCCAGTCAGGGCCTCTCGACCGATCCCTCGGGCTCGAACGCGGGGCTTCTCTCCTCGACCACGAAGGTGGTTTCCGCCACGATCGACGGTCTCCTCGGCGGGGTCATCAAGAACGGCGACTGGACGGTCAAGATTCCGGCGGGCGCCTTTACGGGGATTGGAGTCATCACGGTCACCGTTCCCGACGCGAGCGTAAGAAAGTGCGATCTCCAGATTTTCCCGTCGCTCCTCAACTCATTCCGGGTTCCAGTGACGCTCTCGTGCCGGGAGCTGACGACGGCCGACGCCCAGACGGACGTCATGATGTGGTGGGATCCGAGCGCCAAGGCGTGGAAGGTGATTCCCTCAGCGGCCAACCTCGCGACGCTCACGCGCGACGCCCCTCTCTCGCACTTCTCGACGTACGGCTGTGGAAAGGCGGGTTGGTAGTCACTCGTTAGGGTCGGTACGAAGCAACCCTCCAAGGAGCGCCGCGTATCCGACCCACGCGGCGCTCATCGCTTTGGGTTAAGCTCCCCGGGCATTTTTTCACGGTCTGATCTCGGGGGATCCATGCCGAAGCGTCGCGCCAAACAGCCGGTCCGGCACACCGCCCTGCTCTACGTCTGTTTCTTCGCTTCGGGAATGGCCGGCCTCACACTCGAAATCGTCTGGTCCAAGTACCTCTCCTATCTCCTCGGAAACTCGATCTACGGCGTCTCGACCGTGGTCGCTGCGTTTCTCGGAGGGTTGGGGGTCGGGGCCGTCGTCGGCGGTCGGCTCGCGTCGCGGGCGCGCGAGCCCCTGCTGCTCTACGCGCGTCTCGAGCTTCTGGTCGGCGTCATGGGGCTCTTGAGCCCGCTCGCCTATCTCCTCGCGCGACCCCTTTTCGCGAGCCTGTACGGTGCGATCGGAGGAAGCGGCGCCCTATTCCTGCTGGTCCGCTTCTTGATCCTGTTCGCGGCACTCTTGCTCCCCACGATCGCCATGGGCGCGACGCTTCCGCTCCTGGTTTCCGCGTTCACGCGCCGGGAAGGGGATTTCGGATCGTCGGTGTCGCGGCTTTACGCGATCAACACCATCGGCGCCGTCCTCGGCGTGGCCGCCGCCGGCTTCGCGCTGATCCCCTCGCTGGGGCTCTGGAAGACCGCCGCCGCCGCCGCGGCGATCGACTTCGCGGTAGCCGGGGCGATCCTCGCCCTCAAGCTCCGTGGCGGCGCCCTGCGCGGAGCGGCCGCCGGCGAGACGCCCGGAACGCCGGCCGGCCCGAGTTCGGGCTCCTTGGCCGGCGCGAAGAGCGCCCCGCGCGAGGCCGCCCGCAGTGCGATCGCTGGGCTCATCATCCCGCTCTTCGCCCTCTCCGGTTTCTGCGCGCTCCTCTACGAGGTCGCGTGGACCCGCATCTTGTCGGTCCCGTTTGGCGGCATGGTCTACTCCTTCTCCGCGATCCTCGCGGTCTACCTCTTCGGAATCGCCGTCGGCGCCGCGTTCGCCGCCGTCCTCCTCAAGCGGACGAGCTCGCCGGCGCTCCTCTTCGGCCTGCTTCAGCTCTTGCTCGCCGGGTCGGTCGTCTTGGGCACGCGCGTGTTCGCCTCGCTCCCCGACATGCAGGCGACGCTCATCGCGCAATCTCGCGGGAGCGCGAGCCACCTCTTCGCCGGCGAGGCGCTCCTGACCGCGAGGATCGTGCTCTTGCCCACGTTTTTCCTCGGCGCCCTCTTCCCGCTCGCGGCGGCGATCTACCAGCGCGGCCGCCTTGAGCCGGGGGCCTCGGTCGGAACGATCTACGCCGCCAACACCCTCGGCTCGATCGCGGGCTCGGTCCTGACCGGGTTCGTCCTGATCCCGGCCCTGGGATCGCTCCATTCGCTCCTCGTAGCCGCGCTCGCGAACGCCGCGGTTGGATGTCTGGCGCTTCTCCTCGGCGAGGGGATCGTCTTGAAGCGCGTCATCGCCGCCTTCGCGGGTGTCGCGGCGACGATCGCGGTCTCGCTCTTCGCGGCGCCGACCTGGGACGCGGAACGGATGAGCCTGGGGTTCGTGCGCCTGCTCCGAGCGTACGAGTTCGGGGGCGAGGGGCTCGTGCACCGCATCATCGAGAGGATCGGACGGTCGAAGGAGCTCGAGCGTCTCCTCTTCTACAAGGAGGGGCGCCTCGCCACGGTGACGGTGCTCGAGACCGGCGACCGGCGCGCGCTCCTGATCAACGGAAAGACCGACGCGACCACGGGAAGCGGCGAGGACATGGCGCAGCAGGTCATGGTCGGGCAGATGCCGCTCCTCATGGCGCCGAACGCCGAATCGGTGTGCGTGGTGGGCTACGGAAGCGGGGTGACAACGCACGCGGTGCTCACGCACCCGATACGAAGCGCGCTCACGATCGAGCTGGAGGGCTCCGTGATCGAAGCGGCGCCCTTCTTCGAGACCGCCGCCATGAGGCCGCTCTCCGATCCCCGAAGCAAGCTCGTGATCGAGGATGCGGGCACCTACCTTCGCTCGACCCGGGAGGATTTCGACGTGATCATCTCGGAACCTTCGAACCCGTGGATCGCGGGCGTGGGGAATCTTTTCACCAAGGAATTCTACGAGGAGGCGCGGCGGCGTCTCAGGCCCGGCGGCGTTTTCTGCCAGTGGATTCAGACCTACTCGGTCTCACCGGCAACCCTCTCGACCGTATTCCGCACGGTCTCGACGACGTTTCCGAAGGGGCAGCTCTTCTACGTCGAATCGTCGGGCGATCTCATCATCCTGGCCGTTCCGGATCGAGAGCTCAGCCTGGACCGGGCCGCGATGACCGCTGCCTTCTCGCGACCCGCCGTCGCTCAAGATTTCGCGCGGATCGGGGTCCGCTCGGTCCAAGACGTCCTGGGCGCCTATCGCGGCCGCCTGGACCGGATCGCGCTCAGCGCCGGACCGGGACCCGTCAACACCGACGACAATTCGTGGCTAGAGCACCGGGCCCCGTTGGACCTCATCACGCCCCAAGAAGAGAATCCGCTCCTCGCCTGGTCCTCCCAGGTGGAAGCGGATCTCAAAGCGTCTCTTCGGTAGCGACTGGGCGGATCGTATCGGGTGTCGGGTCCTCGACGATCCAGGGGGTGGCCCGCCAGGGTCAGGGTTCACGCCCGGACCCGCCCCGTTAGGCCTGGCGGGCCCCGCCCCCGCCTCTAGATCCCAAAATTCCAACCGGCAATCAGCTTCATGGACGGTATGTCGCCGAGCCCGAGCTTCAGCTCGCTGAAAAATTGTGTATTGGAACGGGTGGGCGCCATGGCGCCGAACACGACATTGCCGCCCACTTCTGATGCCGTCACGTCGTTGCCGGATCTTCGCTCGACCGTCTCGTTGCTGATCCCCATGCCGGCGCCGAGATAGGGATGCCATCTCGAGTCGGTGCGGAAGTGATACTGAAGGTCGAAGTTGCCGGCGACGACGGTGCGGTTGTCGCCGAATCCGAGATCCAGGCTCGGAACGAACATGAGGCTCGGCGCGATGGGTCCCACGGCCAAGTGGCCCCCGACCACGAACTGGTCGGGATCGATGCTGAAGCCCACGCGCGGACCTATGGCCGTAACGACGGATGTCTGTGCGAACGCGGTGAGTGGCAAAGCCGCGAGCGCGATTGCCGCGAGAAAGCCGCGGACTACGGTTCGGGTCATCGTACCTCCGCTAGTGATGGCGGGCGGAGAAGCGCGGCGGCACGGATCGCCTCAAGTTCCTCCTAGTTAGCAAATGTTTCCGCGACGCCGGACGCGATGGCTCCGTGAAGGTCTCGTGTCCCTCCCCTTCGCTATCCCCGCATCTGACCTCGAGTTCCCCGAAGAGGCCGCTACCCCCGCCCTCCAGAAGCGGACGTACATCAAGGGGCGTGCCACGTGAGACGGAAACCGGCTTCGGACGGGTTAACGGGTTGGGCCGCCCGTGCATTGGCCGGCTCACGCCGGAGCAATATTTTCAAAGAAATTGTCCCACACGGGACGACCCTTGGTCCGATGGCGGACGATCCACGGGCGAACATGTGGTGAAACTTTAGGACATAAGGGAGTTCTGTCCGGGCTGGCACGATCCTGGATAACGAGCGACACCGGAGCGATTGGGCGCCGAGTTATCGGGTGCGTGGAAGAATGGAGGGATACGAAGATGACTCGAAATATCCTCCGTGCCGCGGCAATCGCACCACTCGTCTTACTGTTGACGGCTGCCGCGGGCAAGGCAGGAGCCACCGAGATCATTCCATCCGTCGGACTCACGCGATCGGTCGATACCGAGGAAACCAAGTCCTCGGTCGGCCTCGCGATCCGTGGGACCGCGATTCCCAGCCTCCTCGATGTGGAGCTCAGGGGACAGTATCGGAAGCAGGACCGGTTCAACGGACAGCTCACTGAGAAGATGTGGCCCATAACGGCGTCGGCGTGGCTCAAGCCGTTGCGGGTCATTTATGCGGGTGGCGGGGTGGGCTGGTATCACACCACGCTTGACTACAACGCCCCCTCGCCATTCCCGGACAAGACCACGCAGAAGTTCGGCGTTCACGCAGGTGGAGGCGTACGCGTTCCCATCGCTCCCGGACTCGCGTTCGATATGAACGGGCGCTACGTCTGGCTGCAGAATCAGGAAACCGCCATCGTCCCCAGGGAATTCAATCCGGACTTCTGGGACATGTCTCTGGGGCTGGCGCTTCACTTCTAGGAAATAGGAGAAGCACGGGACGTCGTTGGCCCCGCGCTCTAGTTCGGTCCGGACATCCTGACATCGCGCGCACCTACCGGACCGCGGGCGTGGGGCCGCTTTTTGTCGCGAAGAACGCCGCAAGGATCCGCCGACCCGTCCGCTCCACACCCGAATGGAGCGAGCGGTCGACCCGGGCGCCCCGCGATGCGAGGAGCGGAATCCACGCGTCGAGGAGATCGCGATCGGCCTCCACGTGGAATTGGAAGCCGTAGACACGATCGCCCAGGCGGAACGCCTGGTTGGGATAGCCGGGCGAGGAAGCGAGGAGCACGGCGCCCTTCGGCAGGTCGAACGTATCGCCGTGCCACTGGAACACGGGGACGGAACGGGCGCCTCGCCCGAGAATGGGGTCCCGCGAGCCCTCCTCCGTGAGCGTCACCTCTCCGAAGCCGATCTCTTCCTTGAGCCCCCTGGATACGCGCCCGCCCAGGGCGGCCGCGAGAAGCTGCGCCCCGAGGCAGATCCCCAGTACGGGGATCCCCGCGCGAGCGGCCCCCGCGAGCAGGTCCCGCTCGCGAGCCAGATTCGGGAATGCCGCGTCGTCGTTCGCGGCCATCGGACCGCCCATCACGACCAGCCCGGCGATCTCCCCCGGAGCGGGAAGCGGATCCCCCGCGAACATCCGCCTCACGTCGAGCGGGATGCCGCGCGAGGCTGCCTCGGACGCGATGAGCCCGGGGCCCTCGCTCGGGACGTGCTGAATCAGGGCCCAAGGCCGCGTCATCCCTCACCCGCGCCCACCGCCTGGACCGAGACGCGCTCTTCGGCGCGCCGCGCTCCGACCAGGTGCTTGATGAAGCACCGCCTGCGCTTGTGTTGGCGAGCCTGGAAATGCTTCCAGTGCCCCTGCACCCGGAGGTTTTCCTCGAGCTCGGGATTCGATTCCGCCGAGAGAATTCCGTTCTGGATGAACGTCGCCGCGAGCTCGGTGATGAGGAGCGCGTCCGCGCCGCTTCCTTGCAGGTCGGGACGGATCGCGCCGATCAGGAGATCCACGTGCTTGGGCCGGCGGAGGGCCCGGAGCAGGTGGAAAATACCAAACGGGAAGAGCCGGCCCTTCGCCTTCTGGAGCGCGCGGGAGAGGGACGGCATCCCGATCACGAACCCGGCAGGTTGATCGCGCTCGTCGAGCAGGATCTTGACGTAATCCGGCACGACGTTCGGGAAGTACTGCTTCGTGTAGAACTGGATTTGCCGCTCCGTCAGCGGGACGAATCCGTAGAGGTTGCCGTAGGCGCGGTTGATCACATCGAAGATCGCCCGCGCGTAGGGAAGGAAGTCCTTCGGGCGCTTGGCGTCCAGGATTCGGAGCTTGCGGCGCTCCAGCACGCGCCGTGAGATCTGCTCCGCGCGCTCGGGGATCGACTCGGGGGTGCGGACTTCGAATTCGACCCAGTCGACGTCCTTCTCGTATCCGTGCTGCTCGAGGTGGACCGGGTAATAGGGGTAGTTGTACATCGTCGCCATCGTCCCCAGCTCGTGGAATCCCTCGACCAGCATCCCTTCACGGTCCATGTCGGTGAACCCGAGCGGCCCGTGCACGGCATCCATACCGGCCGCCGCGGCCCAGGCCTCGACCGCCCCGAGCAGCGCGCGCGAAACCTCCCGGTCATCGATGAAATCGATCCACCCGAAGCGCGCGTACCGCTGATTCCACGTCTCGACGTAACTCCTATTGATGATGCCCGCGACGCGCCCGACGATCGTGTCGCCGCGGCAGGCCAGCCAGTACTTCGCCTCGCAGAAGTCGAACGCGGGATTCTTGTCGCGGTGGAGCGTGTTTCGCTCGTCGAAGAGGAGCGGGGGCACCCAGCAGTCGTTGTCTTTGTAGAGGTCGAACGGAAAGCGGATGAATTGTCCGAGCCCCCTCTCGGACGTGACCTCGCGAATCTGGACCCGCATCCCCGCCTCCCGTCAGCGTGTTTCTCGAACCGGCGCGGTTCAGATTACGTCATCGCCCGAGCGCACGCGAGCACGAATGGGGGCGGCGTGCGCCGCCCACCGCAGCCCTACTTGATATGGCAGACCGAGAGCCCGCGCTTCTCGAGGTACTGCTGGTGGTATTCCTCGGCGCGGTAAAACGTTCCGGCCTTGACGATTTGGGTCACGATGGGACGGCGGTAGCGCCGATGGGCTTCGAGGCGCGCCTTCGACGCGTGGGCCGCCGCTTCCTGGGCGGGTGAGTGGTAGAAGATCACCGAGCGATACTGCTCTCCCACATCCGGACCCTGGCGGTTCGGCGTCGTGGGGTCGTGGTTCTCCCAAAATACGTTCAGAAGATCGTCATACGAGACGCGTGCGGGATCGTAGGTCACCTCGACCGCCTCCGCGTGCCCCGTCTTGTCCGAGCACACGTCTTCATAGGTGGGGTTGGGCATTCGTCCGCCCGTATACCCGACCTGGGTCGAAACGACTCCCTTCACCTGGCGAAACGCGGCTTCGACGCCCCAGAAACAGCCCGCGGCGAACGTGGCCTTCTCCGCGGCGGTCTTCTCCATTTTCTTCTGCGCTCCTTTCGGCATCGCCGCTTCCGCGACAGCCGCCCCCAGTAACCCTAGCACGAAAAACATCCGAAAACGGCGCATGAGAGATCTCCCTTTGTCGCACGTACGAGCGGGCGGGCGAATTGGGACCGATCGGCGCAAGAGGAATGCCCCGGGGAGTCTCCCCCCCGGGGCACCATCTATCCAGCGGGATCGGACCTTCACCCGTCCCCACTAGCTTTGGATCACCGGAGACCGATCCGGGTTCCCTCAAATCGCTCCCGGAACGTTACTTCACGACCTCGTAGTCGGCCTCGATTTCCCCGTCGCCGCCCGGCTTCTTTTTCCCCGGCTCCTCATCCGACGGGGCACCCCCTCCCGGCGAACCGCCGGATTTCGACGCCTCCGCGTAGAGCTTGCCGGACACCTCGTTCCAGAGCTGCGAGAGCGCCTCGCTCGAGGAGCGGATCTCGTCCGTGTCGTTTCTCTCGACCGCCTTCTTGAGCGTCTCGAGCGCGCTGTCGAGCCGCGCCTTGGACTCGGAATCGATTTTCTCGCCCAGCTCCCGGAGATTCTTCTCCGTTTCGTATGCGAGCTGCTCGCCGCGGTTCTTGGTCTCGATCGCCTCGCGCCGCTTGCGGTCCTCCTCGGCGTGCGCCTGCGCGTCGGCCACCATCTTCTTGATCTCGGCTTCGGAAAGACCGCCGGTCGCTTCGATGCGGATCTTCTGCTCCTTGCCGCTTGCCTTGTCGCGCGCCGAGACGTTCAGGATGCCGTTCGCGTCGATATCGAACGTCACCTCGATCTGCGGCACCCCGCGCGGCGCCGGCGGAATTCCGGTGAGCTGGAACCGGCCGATCGTCTTGTTGTCCACCGCCAGCGGCCGTTCGCCCTGGAGCACGTGGATCTCGACCGTCGTCTGGCTGTCCGCCGCCGTGGAGAAGATCTCCGTCTTTCGTGTGGGGATCGTCGTGTTCCTCTCGATGAGTTTTGTCATCACCCCGCCGAGGGTCTCGATGCCGAGCGAAAGCGGGGTCACGTCGAGGAGGAGCACGTCCTTGACGTCTCCCGCGAGCACGCCGCCCTGAATCGCCGCGCCGATCGCGACCACCTCATCCGGGTTCACGCCCTTGTGGGGCTCTTTCCCGAAGAACTTCTGCACGAGATCCTGGACCTTGGGCGTGCGCGTCGCGCCGCCCACGAGGATCACCTCGTTGATGTCGGACGGCTTGAGCCCCGCGTCCTTGAGCGCCATCTCCATCGGCGGAATCGTCCGCTGGATGAGATCGTCCACGAGCTGCTCGTACTTGGCGCGGGTCAGCGTCACGTTCAGGTGTTTCGGCCCGCTCGCGTCCGCCGTGATGAAGGGGAGATTCACGTCGGTCTGAACCACGGTGGAGAGCTCGATCTTGGCTTTTTCGGCCGCCTCCTTCAGGCGCTGGAGCGCCATGGGATCGCGGCGGAGATCGACCCCTTCCTGCTTCTTGAACTCGTCGGCCAGCCAGTCGATCACGCGCTTGTCGAAATCATCGCCCCCCAAGTGCGTGTCGCCGTTCGTCGATTTCACCTCGAAAACGCCTTCCCCCAGCTCGAGGATCGAGATGTCGTACGTCCCGCCCCCCAAGTCGAAGACGGCGATCTTCTCGTCTTTCTTCTTGTCGAGACCGTACGCGAGCGCCGCCGCGGTCGGCTCGTTGATGATGCGCTTCACGTCCAGCCCGGCGATCCGGCCCGCGTCCTTGGTCGCCTGCCGCTGGGTATCGTTGAAGTAGGCCGGCACGGTGATGACCGCCTCCGTCACCTTCTCACCGAGATAGGCCTCCGCGGTCTCCTTCATCTTCGTCAGGATCATCGCGGAGATCTCGGGCGGAGTGTAGGCCCGGTCCCCGATCTGAACGACCGCCTCGCTGTTCTTTCCTTCCTTCACGGTGTACGGGACGTTTTTGGCCTCGCTGGTAACCTCGGAGTACTTACGCCCCATGAACCGCTTGATCGAGTAGATCGTGTTCTGCGGATTCGTGATGGCCTGGCGTTTCGCGACCTGGCCGACCAAGCGCTCCCCTGTCTTGGTGAAGGCAACGACGGAGGGAGTCGTACGGCTGCCCTCGGCGTTGGGGATGACATGCGGCTCCCCGCCCTCCATGACCGCCACGCACGAGTTCGTCGTGCCGAGGTCGATGCCGATTATCTTTCCCATAAACTTCCCTCCATCCATCTATGCGGAGGGGCCGGTCGGCCCCTCCGCTTGGTGAGTTTTCAGATTTGCAGCACCTCCAGAGGGCGCCGCGCGTATCCGCTTTAGCGAGCCGCGTTGATCGGGATCTCGCGAGCCTTGGCCTCCTCGGCCTTGGGTACCGTCACCTCGAGCACGCCGTCGCGGTAGGTCGCCTCGATCTTGTCGGGCTTGACCGCGTGGGTCAGCGTGAATGACCGCTCGAAGGCTCCGTAAACCCGCTCGAGCCTGTGGTAGGTCGCGTTCTGCTTCTCCTCGGTTCGACTCTTCTCCCCCCGGATGAGGAGCCGGTTGTCCTCGAGGGTGATCTTGATGTCCTCGAGTTTCATCCCCGGAAGCTCGACGTGGATGACATAGCGGTCCGGCTGCTCCTCGACGTCGACCGGCGGCTGCCAGATCATGCCCTTGCCGGCCTCCTCCGTGAGCCAACGGCGTCCGAAAACGTCGCTAAAGACCTTGTCCATCTCGTCTTGGAACGAAGACATTTCCCTGATGGGATTCCAGCGAATGAGTGTGTTCATGACTACCCCTCCTTGTGCTGTGGGCCATGCCCGGGTTTAGAAGCTGATGACTTCTGTCGGCTTCATGAGCAGACCACATGCCAGAGGAGAGCATTGAATTAATTGATTCGTTCACAGTGGCTTACGTCATCGATGTCGCAGCCAGTGCCGATTTTTCTCGTCTATGTGTGTCAAAATGGAACGATTAATCGTTTAATAATGAAACGCTACAGCCCATATTCTCTCATCTTCCTCCACAAAGTCGAGCGGGAAATTCCCAGGATCTTCGCCGCCCTGGTTGTATTCCCGGCGGTGTGGAGGAGGACGCGGCGTATATGCTCGGCCTCGAGCTGGGCGAGCGACATGTTCTCCGAGTACGGGAAGGCGTTCCCTCGTTCGAGGAGCGGCACACGCGGCTCGCGGAGGACGGGGGGCAGGTCGAGGTGGGTGATCTCGCCACGCTCGGCCAGGGTGACCGCCCGCTCGACCGCGTTCTCGAGCTCGCGGACGTTTCCCGGGTAGTCGTAGCGCATGAGATAGAATTGGGCGCGCTCGCTGAATCCCTTCACCTGCTTCCCGAGCGCGCGCGAGTACTTTTCCCGGAAGTAGTTCGCGAGGAGCGGGATATCCTCGCGCCGCTCGCGGAGCGGGGGCAGCTCGATGTGGAACACGTTGAGGCGGTAGTAGAGATCCTCGCGAAAGGTCCCATCCGCGAGAGCGCGCTTCACGTCGCGGTTCGTGGCCGCGATGACGCGAATATCAACCCGCCTGGATTCCTTGGCGCCCACGGGGCGGATTTCCCCGCTTTGAAGCGCACGGAGGAGCTTCACCTGGACCGAGAGCGGCATCTCCGCGACCTCGTCGAAGAAGATCGTTCCGCCGTCGGCGTGCTGCATGAGCCCCACGCGGTCCGCGTTCGCTCCCGTGAAGGCGCCGCGAACGTGCCCGAACAGCTCGCTCTCGAAGAGCTGCTCGGGAATCGCGGAGGAATTCACGGCCACGAAGGTTCGGTGGGCGCGGCGGCTCTGGAGGTGGATCGCGGTCGCGATCATCTCCTTTCCCGTTCCGCTTTCTCCGGTGATGAGGACGGGGCTTTCCGTGGGCGCGACCTTCGCGACGAGCCTGAAAATCCGCTGGAGGGCGGGACTCTGCCCGATCATGTTCTGGGTGATGGCCCCGCCGCGCGGCCCTTCCGAAACGTGGGGCGCCTCCCAGAGTCCCTTCATCGCCGGATCGCCGGCGGCGAGCTCGCTGGTCGCACGCGGGCTCACGCGGCCTCCGCGGCGGTCGAGTGTCGGTGAATCGTCACCGCTGGGTTCTCCTCTCCTTGGGCGCGCTGATTGTGACCTCGTCCGCCTCGATCGCGATGCTGGGCGATCTGGGCGAGCGGACCCGGACGATGCTGCTTCTCTGGGGGGCGGCCCACGCCGCGTATCTGGCCGCCGCGCGGTGGGTGTTGCGGACCGCGCCCGCCGGCGCCGAACCGGGTGCGGCTTCCCGCGCGCCGCGCGCCTCGGGGCTTCCGATCGTGCTGGCCGTCGGGCTCTTGGCGCGCGCCTCCATCATCCCGGCCCCGCCCACGCTATCGGAAGACGTCTACCGCTATCTCTGGGACGGCCGGCTCGTGGCCCACGGGGTGAATCCCTTTCCGCACGCGCCTTCCGATCCCGCGCTCGAGCGCTACCACTCGGAGCTCATCCACCACCTGAACCACGCCGGCGTTCCCACGATCTACCCCCCCGCGGCGCAGATCCTCTTCGGGGCGGTCGCGCTCGTTTCGGCGACGCCGCTCGCCTGGAAGCTCGCGCTCCTCCTGCTCGAATCCATCCTCCTCTACGCTCTGCTCGACCTCCTGAGACGGCGAGGGCTCCCGAGCGAGCGACTACTACTCTACTACTGGAATCCCCTCGTGCTGGTCGAAAGCTTTGGGAGCGGGCACGTCGATCTGGCCGCGGCGGCCTTCCTCGTGACGATGGTCTCGCTCTATGAGAGAAAGCGCGCGGCATGGGCGGGGCTCTCCTTCGCCCTGGCGGTGCTCACGAAGTATGTGCCGGGGCTGATCCTTCCATGGCTGATCCGACGCCGCGCATGGCTCCTCCTCGGCGTGGCAGCCGTGGCCGCGGCGCTCCTCGCGGCTCCCTTTCTCGGGGCGGGCCCGGCGCTCGCCACCGGGCTCAGGACCTACGCGCGGCACTGGGAGTTCAACGGAGCGCTCTTCCACCTGCTCCGGGAAACGATCGATTCCGAGATCCGGATCCGGCGCATCCTCGCGGGGGCGGGCATCGCCGCCACGCTCGCGATCGCGTGGCGCGCGCGATCCGCGAGCGGCGCTGCGTTCGCCTCGATGGTTGCGTTCCTCTTGCTGAGCCCGACGGTATTCCCGTGGTACGCCGTCCCGGTCGTGGCGTTTCTTCCGCTCCACGCGGACTGGGGGATGCTCGCCTTCTCGGGGCTGCTCGCGCTCTCCTACGTGCCGCTTCCGCTGTACCGCGGCACGGGTGTCTGGACGCTTCCGGGATGGGTCCTGTGGGTGGAGTACGGAGGTCTGGTCGGGGCCTGGGCCCTTGCCGCCGCGTGGAGGCTCGTGCGGGCCGGCCGCAAGAGGGATCAGGACCGCGCGCGCGCGTGGACGAGCGAGAGCACTCCCACGTAGAGGAATCCAAAGAGGTAGAGAAGGAAAAACGGCAGCGGCGCGTACACTTTCGCGTGGGCGAGGCTCAACATCGTCCACACGAAATAGAGCCCCAGCGCAATCTCGAGAAGCGCCCAGCCGTCGAGCGGCGAGCGGTAGCGTTTTCCGCGCCAGGGATCCCCCCGGCGTTCGATCCGAAACTTGGGCGTGCGGTGAAACGGGCTCTTGTGGCCCACCAAGGCTTCGAGGACGGCCCGCGTGTTCGTGACCGAAAGCCCCATCCCGAGCGACATGACGAAAGGCAGGTATCGAAGCTGCCGCTTCCAGTCCGGTCTCGATTCCCGCTGCGCATACCCGAAATAGAAAATCACGGAGCTGGTCGCGATCAAGAATAGGATCGAGTCCGCGATCGTGTACGGCGTGCTCCCGGTCCGATAGCGCGCCAGCACGACGGGATAGACGATCAGCGACAAGAGGAGCAGGAAGACGTACGCCACGTTGTACGTCAGGTGAAAGGAAGCTTCCACCTTGACCCCGAGCGTCACGCGCGAGCGCCAGACGATCGGAAGGAGCTTTCGCGCGACCTGGATGGATCCCTTCACCCATCGGTGCTGCTGGGCCTTGAACGCGTTCATCTCGACCGGCAGCTCCGAGGGGCAGAGCACGTGTGGCGCAAAGACGAACCGCCAGCCCCGAAGCTGGGCCCGGTAACTCAGGTCGAGGTCCTCGGTGAGCGTGTCCGACTGCCAGCCGCCCGCGTCCACGACACACGCCTTCCGCAAGACGCCCGCGGTCCCGTTGAAGTTGAAGAAGCGTCGCCCGCTCATTCGCGCCGCGTGCTCGATCACGAAGTGCCCGTCCAGCGAGATCGCCTGGGCCTGGGCGAGAATCGAATAGTCCTGATTCAGGTGCTGCCACCGGGACTGCACCATCCCCACGGCGGGATCGCTGAAATAGGGAACCATCTCGCGAAGGATCGAACGGGGAGGAACGAAGTCCGCGTCGAAGATCGCGAGGAACTCGCCCTTGGCGCGCTCGAGGCCGCGCTGGAGCGCCCCGGCCTTGAACCCTTGGCGATCGTCGCGCGTGAGGTGCACCACATCGGTCCCGAGCGCGCGCAGCTCCGCCACCTTGTGCGCCGCGATCTCGCGGCTCAGGTCGGTCGAATCATCCAGCACCTGGATCTCGAGGCGATCGCGCGGGTAATCGATCGCGCCCGCGGCCTCGATCAGCCTGTGCACGACGTATCGCTCGTTGTAGACCGGAAGCTGGACCGTGACGGAGGGCCATGATTCCGGATCCGCGGGAGGCCTTGCCGCCCGGTCCCGGCGCCGGAAAAGGCGGATCAGGTGGATCCGATGAAGGCCGTAGACCGCGAAAATCACCCACACGACAAGATAAACCGCGAGGAGACAATCGCCGAGCACAGGGGGGATGGGCGTCGTGAAGGACCACATGGGCGTTGAACCCTCTATTTGTGGAAGCTCCCCTTCCACGTCTCGTCGCTCACGAGGAAGGAGATTCCGAGCCTCACGAAACGCTCGCTCACGCCGAGCTCGCTTCGATCTCCGCGGGATCCCAGCTCGAGCGACACGTCCAGACCCCCTCCATTGTCCTTCGTCACCAGCCCCGCTCCCAGCGTAAGCGCGCGCTCATCGATCGCGGCGGTGCCGCCGTTCACGTCCTGGGCGCCGGCCCGCGGAAGGAGATCGGGCCACCGGAGAAGGTAGCCTCCGACCCGAAGGGGGAGCCGCGCCCATAAGGACCGCTCCTCCTCCGTGGCTCGTTTGCGCTCGAGCCCCACCGAAAACCGCTCCTGCGCACGAAAATCGACCAGGTCGCTCTGGAGGGAAGACCGGCTCCAGCCCGCGCGGCGGTACTGTGCGACGGCGCGGAGGCGCGGCCGGAGCGGAGCCGAGGCGCCGAGGACGAGGCCCGGCGGAATCTCAAGCTGCCCGCCCGAAAAGCGCTCCGACGCGCCGATCGTCGCCCGGGTCACATCGAGCGGAAGGTGTTGCGACGTTTCGAAGGCGGCCCCCACCGCCCAATCCTTCTTGACGAGCTGGGCGCCGAAGCGCCAACGCCCCTTCTTCGGATATCTCACGTCGAGGCTGTCGCGGGCGGTCGCGAGACCCGAGTCGGAGAAGGTGCGGACCCACGATTCACGATAGCTGCCCGCGATCACCTCCCAATCGACCCCGAGGCGAAGCGCCGGGACGATCCGCCGCGCCAGGCTCACCCGCAGAAAGTTGATGCCGCCGCTCCCGTCGACCGTGACGGTCGAGCGCGCTCCGGCGGTGTCCTCGCGCGCGACCGAGAACTCGGCGTCGGTTCCCGCCACGTAGCTCGCCCCGAGCACCAAGCCCCCGGGAAGCGCGATCGCGGCGCGCGCGGAGGGGAACGTGGTTTCGCGCACCGTCTCCACCGGCACCGACGCGGCGTTCACACGGCGAAACGCGGGAAGCACGGTCACCTCGAGGAGGATGCGCTCGACCTCGGAAAGCGAGGCCGGGTTGACCAGGGAGATCTCGCGGGGACCGTGCTCGGCCACGCCCGCCCCGCCAAGGGCGCGGAGGCGCGCCGGCTCTTCGAGCTGGGGCTCGCCCAGACCGCCGATCGAGAGGATCGAGTTCGCGTGGGCAGGGCCCGCCGCGGCGAGCGTGAGGGCGAGAACGAAGAGGGCCGCGCGCGCCGGCATCAGAAGCGCACCGGCGGAAGGTGGGTATAGGAAACGTGAAGCTCGGGCGGGCGCGATGATTCCCGCGAGCCGACCTGGAACTTCTTGGTCCGGTTCACCGGATGGGTCAGGGAAACATAGAGCCCCTCGTTGGAGGAGGAGGTCGCGGCCCATTCCCGAAGAAGCGCTCCCGGAATGCGAAGGATGATCCGCCGACCCGCGCCGGCGTAGGCGGAGGTCAACGACTGGGAGGAGGAAGTCGCGTCGTCGATCGTGAGGGTCCCTTTCTCGGTAATGCCCTCGCTCCAAACGTTCCGGATTCTTCTCACTTGGACGATGTCGGTCACGTCCCCGGAATCGGGAACCTCGATTCCCACGATATTCAGGATCAGCGTGGCCTCGTCGATCGAGACCGCGGCCGGGATTGAGTCCAGTGGAACGTGGAGCGCGAGCGCCGTCTTGAAGAGCCCGCCGAGCACGAGCGAGGTATCCGCGCCGGTCGGAGGAGGAGAAATCGGGGCGTGCAGATAGAAGTCCTGGGTCACGCGCGTGTCGACGCTGTCCAGGACCGCGTTCCCCGATACGAGGTGCGTGTAGCGCACGCGGAACACCGCGGCCCCGGGCACGTAGGCGAGCAAGCCATCGCCCGTCCTCTCCAGGGCGAACCCGGGGGCGCTGGCCGGGTCTTGCGCCCATTGCTTGACGAGATCGAACGAGCCCGGCGTCAAGGCAAGGGAGAAGGAGCCCGCCGCCGGGCGGTCGTCCTGGGCGGATCCGAGCAGCGTCGGGTGCGCGGGCCCCGGCCACGCGACGGTCGCGGTGTCCCACGGCGATGCGACCAGGAAAAGGCTCACGACCCCGGCATCGAGAAGAGTCGTGTCCCGCTTCAGCTCGAGCGAGACCATTCCAGGCGAGAACCCGGCGAGGGTCGTGTCGGGCAGCTTCCAGGACGCCACGGCCAGGAACGTGCGCGCTTCAAAGGTGGTATCCCTGCCGACGATCAGCACGTCGCCGAAGTCGGCGGTCCCCGGCTCCACGTAGGTATCGCGGTCGGGGTTTCGTAGGAAACGCACGGTCGCGCCCAAGCCCCCCGGCCCGCGTATCAGCCGGGCGCTCCCCACGAGCCTTTCCGCCTTGCGCGAGCAGCCGACGACCGGGATCGCGCTCAGGACGGCCAGCAGGACGGCGAAGAACGGGCCATGACGCACGGGGCGGAATGATAATCCCTTGTGGTGACGAGCGCTAGAGAAGACGTACCGAGCCTTAAACCCACCCTTTTCGCTGCAGTTCCTTGTGGTTCCGTCCGATAGGTCCGAGGAATGGGGGCTTTTCCGCCAAACCATATGAAGACCGGGAAATCGAGATCGAAGGCGCCCTCGGGCGGCCTCGCGCAGGCCCCGTCGGGGCAGCCGAGCCCGCTGGACATCCGCCGGGGATACATGGTCATGACGGCGCTCGCCGCCGGCTTGGCCGGGCTCGCGGTCTATGGCGTCGCGGCGCACGTTACGGAGCAGCTTCGTCAGGAGGGGCGAATTAGGGTCGCGGCCCTGGCCGCGACGATCGCGGCGGGCATTCCCGCCGAAGAGGTCCGCGCGCTCAGAGCGCGCCAGTCCGAGGCGGGCGCGGAATACGAGGCCCTGCGTTCTCGTCTCGTCACGGCCCGTCAGGCCAATCCGGACGTGCGCCGCGCCTACGCCCTCATTCCAGGCAAATCGGCGGGCCCCTGGCGCTACGCGCTCGAGGCGGGCACCGATCCTACGCGAAAGGTCCACGCCGGCGACCTCTACGAAGGGGGCGGGCGACGGGAAATCGCGGCCGCGCTCGACGGTCCGACGGCGAGCCGGGCGCTCTCGCGCGATCCGCGCGGAAGCTGGCTCAGCGGGTACGCTCCGATCCGGGACCTCAAGGGGAGGGCGATCGCGATCGTCGGCGTGGACGTGGGCTCCGGGCTGGCGCTTGTGTCCGAGCGGCGATTCCGCGTGGAGACCGCGCTCGCCTATGCGCTCGCGTTCTGCGGGATCGCCTTCACGGGGTTTCACCGCTACCAGAAGCGGCGGCTCGAGCTGGAGCGGAACCGCAACATCCATGTCCGGCTGAGCATCCACCGGCTGGCCGAAGCGATGACCCGCGCGGGCGTGGAATCGGACCTGGCACGACACGCGCTCGACGCGATGGCCGAGGGCACAGGGTTTGCCCATTGGGCGCTCTTCAAGCGCGACCGGGACAAGGGGACGCTCGCCCTCTTCGCTACCCGAGGGCTGAACGAGCAGGCGCGTCTCGAGCTCACTCCGGACCCGATCGGCCCCGACTCCTCGTCCCTCGCGAGCCGCGCCGCGTTCCGCCGCGAGGCCGTGACGGGGAGGAGCGGCGACGGCTCCACGCGACACGCGTTCGCGGGGGAGATCGCCGACTTGGGCCAGGACCCCAACGTGTGCGCCGTGCCTGTGGTCGAGCACGACGAAACGACGGCCGTGCTCCAGTGCTTCGCTCCGGCTTCGCGCCGATTCGGCGCGGAGGACGTGACCCTCATCCGCTGGATGGCCGCCCAGCTCGGGCACGGTCTCAAGAGAATCCAGCTCGAATCGCGCGATCAGCTCCTCGCCTCCTACATGCGGAGCACCGACGAGATGCTGGTGGGATTCGATCTCGACGGGGAGGTCACCTACGCCAACCCGGCCGCCCTGCGCTCGCTCTCCGATTCCCGAGGGAGCCTTCACGGACGCGGGATCAACGGGCTGTTCCTGGTCTCGGAGAGACCGGGCGCGGCTCCCCTTCTCGCCGTCCTGCGCGGAGCGGGTGGCTTCTCGGGGGAGCTCATTTGCTGCACGGAGCCCGGGACCAAGTTCCCGGCGGAAGCCACCGTCACGAAAGCCGTCGATCGCGAGGGGAACGAAAGCGCCTGGGTCCTCGTCGGGCGGGATATCAGCGAGCGGCGCGAGCGGGAGCACGAGATTCAGACCCGGACCGAGCAGCTCGAGCTGATCAACGAGCAGCTCCAGCACGCGAACGACGGTCTGGCCGAAGCCAACCGGACGAAGAACGAGTTCCTCGCGAACACAAGCCACGAGCTCCGGACGCCCCTGAACGCCGTGATCGGATTCGCGACGTTGATCGAGCAGAACGTGGCCCAATCGGAGGAGGAGCGTTTCTCTTTCGCCCGCTCGATCCGGGAGAGCGCCGAGCACCTGCTCGTCGTCATCAATGACATCCTGGACCTGGCCAAGGTGGAAGCGGGACGGCTGGAACTCGCTCTGGAGGCTGGAGATGCGACCCCGACCATCCTGGCGGCGGTCGAGACACAGCGGGCCGTGGCTCTCCGGAAAGGGATCAGGCTCGAGGTCGAGACTCCGGCCGAACCCCTGCAGATGCAACTCGATCCGGCCCGGCTCCGTCAGGTGCTCCTAAACCTGCTTGGGAACGCGGTCAAGTTTACCGATAAAGGTGAAGTGAGGATCAAGGCGCGGCGAAACGCGAGCCCCGCCGAAATCCATATCGTGGTCGAGGACACGGGGATCGGGATCGCGAAACGCGACCAGTCCCGTCTCTTCGTGAAGTTCTCCCAGGTGGACGGTTCCTACAAGCGCCGCCACCAGTGAACGGGGCTTGGCCTTGTCATCACGAAGTCGCTGGTTCAGCGGATGGGTGGCCGGATCTCGATGGAAAGCGAGGGAGCCGGTCTGGGAACTCGCGTCACTCTGGCGTTCCCGGCCGGGCCGGCGGGCGCCCAGGTGAGGGCGGAGAGGGATCCATGTCTCAACGAATCCTGATCGTCGAAGACGACCCGATGAACGCGAAGCTCTTCCAGCTCGTCCTGACGCGAAAGGGAAACTACACGATCCAGATCACCGAGGATCCGTCCTTCGTGATCCGGGAGATCCAGGCCGGCACCGTGGATCTCGTGATCATGGACGTGTCCCTTTCGAACAGTCAGCTCGAGGGATTGCCGGTGGACGGCTTGCAGATCACGCGGCGGCTGAAGAGAGACCCGACGACGCGCCACGTGCCGGTGCTCCTGGCCACGGCGCACGCCATGAAGGGCTCCAAGGAGAAATTCCTCAAGGAGTCCGGTGCGGACGATTACATCTCGAAGCCGATCGTGAGCGCGGACGAGCTGCTCCGCCGGATCGAAACGTTGATCTCCAAGAGGGGCCATGCCGTTCCACCTGCTGATCGTTGACGACGAGGCGCACAGCCGGAAGCTCCTGAGGATGGTGCTACGCCAGGGGGACTACGCCTTCACGGAGGCGGAGAGCGGGCAGGAAGCGCTCGAGATCATGGAGCGTCAGAGGGTCGACCTCCTCGTTCTCGACCTCATGATGCCGCACCAGAACGGCTTCGACGTCATCATCGCCATGAGGAAGAGCGAGACGCTCGCGAGGATCCCCTTCATCGTGGCGAGCGCGTCGACCGCCCAGGACGATATCCAGCGGAGCCTGGAGCTGGGAGCGATCGATTACTTCACGAAGCCGCTATCCGAATGCGACATCCGGTTCCAGATCCCGCTCAAGGTGAGGAACGCGATCGCGCTCCATCAGGCTTCCGAGGAACGGTTGCGGATCGAGCGGATGAAGGCGGTCTCGGCCATGGCCGTGGCCTTGAATCATGAGATCAACAATCCTCTGCAAGTGATCCAGGGGAACGCCCAGCTCCTCAACGTTCACCCCGGACTGCCCCCCGACGCCCGCGACAAAGTGGCACGGATCCGCGCGGCCACCGACACGGTCGCCGGACTGACCCAGCGCATCGCGGCCCTTCGCGACATCGTGACGGTGGACTATCCCGCGGGGAACAAGGGCACCGTGCCGATGGTCAACTTCGAGGCTTCCGCCGCGGCGGGGAAGAAACCCTAGCCCCCGGACGTCGCTTCCTACCCGAGCCCCACCATCGGGTAGATCCAGTCCAAGATCAGGAAGTTGAGGCGGCCGATGAGGAGCGCCACGCGCCCCATCACGGTGAAGCCGAACGCGGCTCCGAAGGAGATCATGAGGAACCAGATTCCCAGGCGCGCGACGCGCCTCGTGACTTGGTCCTGCTCCTTGGAGAAGAAGAAGTAGATCAGCACGCTGAAGACGCCCAGGGCGAAAATCAGGGAATAGAAGATCGTGTGCGAATCGAAGTGCGTGAGCGGAACGATCGCCCTCGCGAGCTGTGGGAGCACTTCGCCGTGGATTCTGCGCGTGAAATCGAGCCCGATGTAATACGCGACGTAGATCGAAAGCGCGAAGCGTGAGATCCAGGCGATCTTGGGCACGTACCGCATGTAGAGAAGGACGCCGAGCAGCCCCGGAACCAAGAGATCCCAATTCTGCCGGAAGTCCTGAAACAGAGGCTGGATGAGGTTCGGCACGAGCGTCTGATTCAGCGTAACCCCGATGAAGTAGCCGAGGGAGATGCCCGCGAAGAGGCTCTCCGCGAACCGGAAAAGGGGATTGTCCTTGTAGAGAAAGCTCATGCACGCGAGCGTGAGGAGCGCGGCGATCCAGGTTTCGAGGCCCGGAATATGCACCGCTAGGCTCCCTTCCTCTGCGCCGCGCGCCGGCTAAGGTACGCGACGTTCCCGATCAAGATGAACAGGATGATGACCGCGTGGGTCACCGCTTGCCCGTCCATTCCTTTGGTCGCGGTGAATCCACGGGTGCTTTGGTAAAAGCGCGCCAGGTCCGGGTAGCGCGCCGCGAGCAGCTTCTCGTACTCGGCCGCTCCCTTCATGCCCCCCAGCATGCCCACGAGCTGGCCCGCGTTCAGGTAGGCGTAGTACTTCGGAGCGCTCACCGCCGTGGGTCCGATGATGACCGGGGTTCCGATCTGGGAGTGGACCTGGGTGATCCACCACTCCCCGATGATGCCCGTCGCGGCCGTGAAGACGAGCTGTACCTGCCGGATACTACGGAGCCCTTGCATCATGGGAACCTGTGCGAGTGGCCTCCCCTTCACGTCCGTCGGGAACGCTCCCGCAATATCCTCGCCCAAGCGCCTCATCACCGCGGAGGCCCCGTCCTTGTAACCCAGGTTCACGTACTCCTCGCCGTAGCGCAGGTTGGGAAACTCGGCGGTCACTTTCGCGAGCGAATTGGTCGCGAGACCCAGGCCTCCCAGCGGATAGAGCGCACATACGATCACCCGGATCTTTTTCGTGAAGCATTGGCGCATGATCGCTTCAGCCATGGGATCGTTCTCGGGGGCGGAGGACGGACCGTAATCGAAGGAGACCCAGACGTAGTCCCCCGGCTTCAGCGATTCGATGTAGTCGAAGGCCGCGCGGGTCGAGCCGGTTGTCGTGACGGGGAGCCCGATCGGCAGGACGATCGGGGTGCCGACGCAGATCAGCACGAACAAGAAGATCCATCGCCGATCGAGGCCCAGGAGCTTGTCGACCATCCCCGCCATGTTATTCCCCTCTCCCCAACCCGAGATAGCCGCGCTCGATCCCGAGGATGACCCGGATCGCCATCGAGGATGCGCCGAGCGCCGCGCCGATGATGATCCCGGACTGAGCAGCGCCGTTCGGCGTGTCCATGATCCACTCCGTCAGCTTCCCGAGCGCCTGGGTGGCGGCCGCGGCCGCCGGGTGGAGCGGCGGGAACGGCGCCGCCAGGAAATCGAGAAGGGGAACGCGCCCCGCCATGACGACCCCGCCCGCGAGCAGAAGGATCGTCGCCTCGGTGTTCCTGGCCCGAAACGCCCGGAACGCGGCGGACGCCATGAAGAACGCGAGAAGCGCGAAGATCGTGGACTGGAGCGGCTGAAAGAATTGATCCTGGATCCACTTGAATGGCGTCGGCGTTCCGTCCGCCAGGAAGGTGATCCCCTTGCGTGACATCGCGCCATAAATCCCCGAGCCTCCCGTGACGAAGAGCCCGAGCAGAAGGACGATGGAGAAGGGCCATCCGGATTCGCGCCGCGCGACCTTGCGCGTGCTGTTCTGGAGGACGTTCACCACCCCGAGCAGAATCGCGAAGGCGTAGACGATGATGAGCCATTGGTCGAGCCGTGGGCTCATCCCGGTCGGGCCGGAGAGGAATTTCTTCGGGACGTAGAGCGAGATGATCGGGATCGCGCCGGCGAAGAAGCCCACGAAGAGCGGGAGCCTCGCCCTGAGTCCGGGGGAGCCGATCCCGAGAGCGATGCCAACGACCGGGATGATCGCGAAGAGGAAGACGAGAGCAACGCGGCCGAATTCGAGATTCATGGCGTCTCCGCGCCCCGGGCGGTCATTGGGTCTTGAACAGAGCCGCGACCCAGGTCGCGCCCAGGCTCGCCGCGATGATCCCGGCGATCCCGAGCAGGATGACGATCGCCTTCGCGATGTCCTGCCCGCGCATCGAACCCAGGAGAACGGGCTCGCGGGTCAAGTAGGCGCTCGCCGCGTAGAGCTCTTCGCCGATCAGGGTGTAATCGCACGTCGCGACGAAAAACGGGAGCTGGGTCGGGTCCGCCTGGCCGGCAATCTGGATCGCCCCGGTCGACTGCCCCGTCTCCGCCAGGATCAGCGACTCCGCGAAGAAATAACCGATGAGAAAAATCGCGGCCGGCCGCTCGCGGATCATCCTCGCCGAGACAGCAGCGGTGAACGCGAACTGATCGTAGGTCACGTAGTTCACCATCTCTTCGCGGTAGAGGTCCGGCCTTCCCTCCGCGAGATAAGCCCCGCGAACGGCCTCCCGCGCCGAGGCGAAGGTGAGCGGATCCTTGTTTGGAACGTCGAGGTCGGTCCCGTACCGCGCCGTGGCGCGCGCCACATGCCCCAGGATCGCGATCGACGCGATCGTCTGGATCTCGTCCATGCTCTGGACCCCGGGCACGTAGAGCACCTTCTTGCCGATCTCCGTGGCGCGGCCGATCGCCTCGTCCACCGCATTCAGCCCCGCGATCCGCCGGATGAAGATCTTCTTCCCGGATTTGGCGGCGGCGATCGATGCCAGCAAGATCACCAAGAAGAGCACTGAAGCGATGAAGGAGTTGGTCTTCTCAGGCCGGAACCAGTTGTCGTGCGAGGCGACCGGGTCGCTCACGACCGGCGGGCCGGCGCTGGAGGTATCGGCTGCCGAGACCGTGCGGATCTCGTATCGGTAGACGGTGCCGTCCTTCGCGGTGGTGTCCACGTAGCGCCCCACGCCGGGCTTCACCATTTCGATCTCGCTCCAGTCGTACGCGGGCGGCACGGCGCGGCGGATCTGGAGCCTCGCGCTGTCGCCGAGCCCGGGCGGATCCTTCCAGGTGAGAAGGATTGCGTTCCCCGAATCACCCGGACGATCCCCGGCGGTGAAGGAGGTCGGTGCCGGAAGGTCCGCGGGGGCGGCGGGGGATACCTCGGGCGCTACGGCGAACGCGGAGCGCAAAAGGAGGACGAGAAGCGACGCGGTGAGCGGCGCTGCGAAGGACGGAACGCGCGCGGACGCGCGGCTCAGAACGCCGGTTCGCATCGGCGCGAGACTATGAGACGCCGGCGGAGGGTGTCAACACGGGTTTTCGCCCCCGAAGCCGCATGATCGGCCAGACGTAGACGGAGAGAGGGGGTAGGAGCGAGCAGAAGAAGCGAAGGACGTCCTTCACCCACTGGCGCGGATTGTTCTCGATCTTCCTCGAAAAAAAGGCGGGAAGCAGCTCCGGCTTGAGCCCCGCCTCCCGAAACTTCCGCATGAGCCAGAAGGGGCTCAGCTCCCGCTCGGGGTATTGACCATCGATCGGATGCCGGTAGAGAAAGGCGGGACGGGCGCTGATGAGGCGAGATTCCCGGTATTCCCGGACCGCGCTCAAAATCTCCTTCCCGACCAAGCCCCGCGTGAGCCGGGCCGCTTCGAGCAACTCGTTTCCCGTGATTTGCGGAAAATGCTCTTCGATGAGCGCCAAACGGGCGGCGAAGTAGGGCCCGTTGGGTTCCGCTTCCATTTGGCGCCATCCCCGCCGGCGCCTGGGGCGCGCGGGCAGGTAAAGGGAATTGTTTTCATCGCTCAGGAAGAAGACGCCTCCCGGCCGGAGCAGGCGGTGCGCCTCGGCCAGAAATCCTTCCAGATCGCGCACGTGAGAGATGACGCAGTTCGCCATCACCCCGTCGAAGCTCGCCGAAGGGAATTGCATCGCGATGCCGTCTCCATATTTCGATTCGAAGTTCGTCATCGGAGGATCCATGCGCTCGGCCAAGTACCGGCCCACTTCGACCATGTCCTGATCGATTTCGGTCGCGACGACACGGCGCGCCCCGTACATCGCCACGAGAAGCGCCTCGAGCCCGAAGCCCGCGCCCAGGTCAAGGACGTCTTTGCTCTCCGCCTCGAGATAGCGGTACATGTCGCGCGCCTTCTGGAAGAGATGCTCGATCCGGGGGGGATTCCGTATAATGCGGAGGTACGTGTAGTACGTCAGGAAGTATTCGGGGAACTGCGCGCGAATCCCCTCGTCGCTCTGCATGAGAATCGCGCGCAGCGAGGCGAGACGGCGCTCGGCCAGAGACGCCACTAGGCTTCGTCCGTCCCTAGCCGGCCGGTTCGTTCAAGACCCGCGAGCGGCGGATGCCGTGCGAGTTCATCCGATTGTGCAGGTGTTGTCGGCTCACGCCGAGCGCGCGCGCGGCCCGCGACACGTTCTGGTCGCATTGGCGCAACGCCTCGCGGATCGTATCGGCCTCGACCGCGTCCAGGGTCTCACGCAGGGTGTGCTGCCCGTCCCAGCGCCGTGTCACCGGAGCGCCGAGTCCGAAGAGCGACGGCTCGAGCGCCGCTCCCTCGTCGGCGAGCGCCACGGCGCGCGCCATGGCGTTCTCCAGCTCCCGGACGTTCCCGGCCCAGGGGTGCCGGAGCAATAGCTCCCGCGCCTCGGGGGTAAGCCCGCGGAGCTTCCGCTGCTGTTGCTTCGCGAACTGGTCGAGGAAATGCTGCGCGAGCAGGAGCACGTCCTCCCCGCGCTCCCGGAGGGGCGGAACATCGATCGGCACGACGTTCAGTCTGTAAAAGAGATCCTGGCGGAAGCGTCCGCCCTCGACTTCGCCCTTCAAGTCGCGGTTCGTCGCCGCAACCAGCCGCACGTCCACCTTGCGCGAGATCGTGTCGCCGACGCGGCGGATGTGGCCGTCTTGGAGGACGCGAAGGAGCTTCACCTGTAAGGAGGCGGGCATCTCTCCGACCTCGTCGAGGAAGATCGTGCCGCCGTCCGCGGCCTCGAAGAGCCCGATCCGATCCTCCGCCGCGCCGGTGAAGGCGCCCTTCTTGTAGCCGAACAGCTCGCTCTCGAGGAGATTCTCGGGGAGGGCCCCGCAGTTCACCGCGACGAAATTCTTGTCGCGACGCGGTCCGTTCATATGGATCGCGCGCGCGATCAGCTCCTTTCCGGTGCCGGTCTCGCCCTGCACCAGCACGGAGACCTGCGTCGGGATGACCTTCTCCAGCAGCTCGATGACGCGGAGCATCTTGGGGCTCCGGCCGACGAGGAGTCCGTAGCGGAAATCCTCCTTGAGCGCGCGGCGAAGGTTTTGATTCTCGATTTCGAGGCGGCTCTTCGAATCCTTGAGCGCCTCGTGCATCCTCGCGTTTTCGAGCGCCACCGAGCAGAGCGCCCCGAATCCCTCGAGAAGGGTGATGCTGTCGGGAGTGAACTCGTGGGTGATGGAATGGGAGTCGATGTAGAGCACGCCGAGCACGCGCCCGGAGTTCAGGATGGGAAGCGCCACCACGGTGCGGAGCGAGAGCTCGCGGACGCTCTTTCGGTCCTGAAAGAGCGACGAGCCCACGGCGTCGGGAACCCACACTGTCTCGCGGCGGTGGGCCGCCTCTTCGGCGATCCCCCAGGAGATATTGAATTCATCGGAAGGAAGGGTGCTCTCGTCTTTGTTGCGCGCGACTTCGAAGTGGAGCTTTCCGTCGTCGTGCATGAGCATCAGGAATCCGCGATCGGCATCCGCGACTTGGATCACGGCGTCGACGACGCGGATCAGAAGCTCATTGAGATCGAGGGTGCCCGTGACCGAGCGCGCCGCTTGCAGCACGTGCGTGATGCGGTCGAGATCGGATACGACACGTGATCGGGATGGAGACCTTGGTTCGGCGAGAAGTTCGCGTTCCCACTGCGTCAAGCCCCTGCTGAGTCTCTCAAGAGGGTCGATCTCGGGCATTTCGGACGCGCTGGGATCCCTCGGCTGAGACGGATCTGGACGCTGCGTCATCGTTCCACCCACCCTTGGTTTGACCGGCAGGGCAAGGTTGCGCCCTACACCTTGCGCCATGTCAGAATACAAGTGTAAAAACACTTTGTCAAGTGACGAACTGGCCGGTGGGACGTATGTGTCGCAGTGCGGTCCCGAATAGAGCGTAGGTGAGCGCGGAAGCACATAAGACACCGACGATTGACAAAGGATCGGAACGCCCCCAAATCCATACGCCGAGGGATGTGTTGAGACATGCGACCATGGTGACGACACCGATCGTCCCCCAGCGTCCGAAGAGCTTCCCCAAGCGATGTGTCGTGTGATCGATACTCCCTACGTAGAAGGGCCGGTGGCCGAGGACGCGATCCCAGACGACGAAAATTACGTCGAATAACGGATACGCGAAAATCACGAGGAGCGACGCGACGTGCGGCCACGTGAGCGATTTCTCGAGCGACTGAAGCGCGAGCGCGGCGAGCGCAAATCCGAGCAGATGGCTTCCCGCATCCCCCAAGAAGATTCGCGCGGGGGGAGCGTTGTAGACGAGAAAGCCGGCGCAGGCTCCGATGAGGCCCCATGCGAGCGCGAGGTGAACCGGCGCGTCGTGTATGAGCGCCAGCGCCGCGAATCCGCCCGCCGTGACCGGGATGAGCGCTCCCAGAATTCCGTCCATGTTGTCGAGAAAGTTGATCGCGTTGAACAGGGTCAGGACGCCGAAGAGCGCGACCAAACCCGAGAGCGGATTCTGACGGAGCGCCGGGACGTCGGTTCCCCACCAGATGAGGCATGCGCCCGCGGCGAGCTGACCCAGGAGCTTCCAGCGCGGACCGAGCGGCCGGCGGTCGTCGATCAAGCCGAGCGCGAGCGCAAGGAGAGCCCCCGCGACAAGCCCCATCGAGGGCGCAGCAACGACCGAGGCGCCGAGGACGCTCGCGAGGATCGGGGCGAGGACCAGGGCAAGCGCGATCGCGACCCCCCCCAGGAGAGGCGTCGCGTTGGTGTGGGCCTTGCGAGGGTCGGGTTGATCCACGTAGCCGGTGGCGCAGGCGAGCCGCCGCGTGAGGGGCGTCAGCGCGAGGGCCGAGAAAAACGCGAAGGGAGCGATTTCCAGAAACGGGAGCGCGGGGCTCAAGCTCCCCACTTTATCACACGGCACCTCCCCCGTGCGACGGAACCGGGCAGCCCGGTCGGGGAGCCGCGGCCGGGGGCCGCGACCGGGGGCCTCCGCCCCTTGCCCGGTGCCGGAGGGCGTCCTAGTCTAGCGGGCGTGACCCCGGAACCGACGCGCCTCCCGGAGGCGTCCCCGCCCTCCGAGGCGGTCCTCTCCCCGCCGACGGTTTCCGTCATCACGCCCGCCCACGACGCGGCCCGTTTTCTCGACGAGACGATCCGCTCGGTGGCGGCGCAGACGTTCCGCGACTGGGAAATGATCATCGTGGACGACGACTCGGGTGACGGGACGCAGGCGATCGTGGAGCGCTGGGCGGCGTCCGATCCACGCATCCGGCTCTTCCTCCAGTCCCCCCGGCAGGGGGCCGGGGCGGCACGCAATCGCGCCCTGGAGGAGGCCCGCGGCCGCTTCGTGGCCTTCCTCGACAGCGATGACGTGTGGCGCTCCGAGAAGCTCGAGGTGCAGGTCGCTTTCATGCGGGAGACGGGAGCCGTCTTCAGCTTCGCCGGCTACTCCATCATCGACGAGCAAGGGAAGCCGGTGGGGCGGCCCGTGCGCGCGCCCGAGCGCGTCGACTACCGCTTCCTGCTTCGCAACACGATCATAGGCTGCCTGACCGTGATGCTCGATCGTGTCCAGCTCGGTCCTCTGCGCATGCCGGCGCTTCCGCAGCACGAGGACCTCTCCCTCTGGTACGACCTCCTCAGGCGGGGGGCGGTGGCGCGAGGAATCCCGAGGGATCTCGCGCTCTATCGCATGGTGCGCGGCTCGGCGTCGAGGAACAGAATCCGGTCCGCGCTCCACATGTGGAAGGTCTATCGCGACCGGGAGAGGCTCTCTCTCCCCTCCGCGCTCCAATGCTACGCCCACTACGCGTGGAACGCCTATTGGAAGGGCCGAATCTAGTGCGCGCTCTGATCGCGGAAGACGCGGAGCAGCGTCAAGAGGAGAATCTTGACGTCGAACCCCATGGACCAGTTCTGGATGTAGTACAGATCGTATTCGATCCGGCGATCGAGGGGCGTATCGCCTCGGAGCCCATTCACCTGCGCCCAGCCCGTGATCCCCGCCTTGACGTGATGGCGCAGCATGTAGCGCGGGATCGAGGCGCGGAACTGCTTCACGAACACCGGCCGCTCGGGGCGCGGGCCGACGAGGCTCATGTCGCCGACGAGCACGTTCCACAGCTGAGGCAGCTCGTCCAGGGATAGGCGGCGCAGGACCGATCCGAGACGGGTTCGCCTGGGATCTCCGGGACGGGTCCACACCGCCGTTCCCCCCACTTCCGCGTCGGCGCGCATGGTGCGAAATTTGTACATCTTGAAGCGCTTCCCGCTGAGCCCCACGCGCTCCTGCGCGTAGAGCGCGGGGCCCGGGGAATCCATCTTCACGACGAGGGCGAGCAGAAGAAGCAGCGGCGATAGGGCGATGAGCCCGATGAGCGAGAAGGTGAAGTCGAACGCGCGCTTCAAGACCGCGTTCCAGCCTTGGCCGGGGCTCTCGGTGATGAGAATGATGGGCGTTCCCTCGAAGTCCTCCACGCTCGCGTTCAGCGTGAACGTGCGCGCGAGGTCGGGCACCAGCCTGACCGCCGCGGTCGAATCGTTGAGCCGCTCCATCGCTTCCACCTCCGCTTCGAACTCGGAGCGGTTCAGCGCCAGGTAGACGAGCTCCGCGCCCGTCCGCTCGACCAGCTCGGGAAGCTCAGCCACGGTCCCGATCACACGCGAGGAGCCGACCGCCTGCCCGACCTCCGAGACATGGGCCGCCACGATCCCCTCGACCGCGAACCCGAAATCGCGCCCCGAGGTCATCTTGCGCTCCAGGTCCGTCGCGAGATCCCCGGTACCCACGATCAGCACGCGGCTGAGGTTCCGCCGATTGCGCCTCATCGAGCGGAGGACCAGGCGCACGGCGGTGTGCGCGCCGCAGAGCGCCAGGGATGCGATGGCTGCGAAAACGAGAAGCACCGACCGGCTCAGCTCCCCGCGCGAGAGATAGGAGCCGAGACCGGCCACCGCGGTGACGGCGACGATCCCCTGGACCAGGGAGAAGATCTCTTGCGAAAGGCGGACCGTGCGCGTCGCGCGATAGAGATGAAGGGAACGCAAGATCATCAGCGCGACGGGCGTGAGCACGGCCCCGATCCACAGATAGAGCTGGATCGGGGGGACGCCGAGAGGCGCGGGCATGCCGAGCCCGTAGAAGCGCAGCCAGTAGGCGGCGAGCCAGGAGGCCGCGATCAGATGGCCGTCGAGGAGGAAGAGGCCGGTCGCGAAGAGCTGCCGATTCTTGGTGAGCATAGGATTGGGTAGGGGCAGCCGCGCTTTGCCGCGCGGATACGGCCTAATTTTACCCGAATCGCCTCCCGGACGGAAGCGTCTCCTGCTACTATCCGGGACAGGCGCTCGATCCGCGTCCGAACCATGACCGCTCCCGACGTCAGCATCATCATCGTCAGCTGGAACACGCGCGATCTGCTGCGGGACTGCCTTCGGGCGGTCGAGGGCTCGGCCGGCACCGCGACCGAGATGATCGTGGTCGACAACGCCTCGAGCGACGGCAGCGCCACCATGGTGCGCGCCGAGTTTCCCGGGGTGCGGACGATCGAGAACCCTGGGAATCGCGGATTCGCCAAGGCCTGCAACCAGGGGCTCACGGTCGCGCGCGGGCGGTATCGTATGCTCCTCAATTCGGACACGCGCGTGAATCCGGACGCGTTGGCCCGGCTGGTCGCCTTCATGGACGCGCACCCGAGGGCCGGCGCGTGCGGACCGCAGCTTCGCCACTTCGACGGAACCCTGCAGCCCAGCGGGCGCGCCTTCCCAACCCTGCTCGCGGCCGTGATCGCGGTCACCCCGGTGCCCATGTGGGTGCGCCGCGTGACCGCGGACCGGTTCGAGCGCCGCGACTACAGCCGAGCCTGCGAGGTCGACGAGCTCACGGGGGCCGCCCTCTGCCTGCGCGGCGAGGCGCTCGATCAGGTAGGGGTGCTGGACGAGGATTTCTTCTTCTTCGGCGAGGACGTGGACCTCTGCTGGCGGCTCCACAAAGCGGGCTGGACCGTGACCTACCTGCCCGAGGCCTTGGTCCTCCATGGCTGGGGCGGCAGCCGCGGGAAGGTCCGCGAGCGCACCAGCTTGCTCATCCAGCGCGCCTACGTCCTCCTCATGCGCAAGCACAGGCCCGGGCTCGCTCCGGCCGTCGTGACCGCCCTGTCGTTCGTGCTCACGCTCCTCAAGGCGGTGCGGCGGGCGCTCCCCGCCTGGGCGCGGGGCGGCCCGAGGGCGGCGCTCGCTTCGCTGCGGGTGCATCGGGACGAGCTCTTCTGGCTGTGCGCGCGGTGAGCGTGCCGCGCGTCGTGATCGACATCTCGGCCGGCGTTCACGAAGGCGCCGGAAACGCCCGGTACGTGCGCGAGCTGGTGCAGGCGTTGCGCGTCCTGCCGGACGCCCCCGAGCTTGCTCCCTACAGCACGGCCGGACCCATCCACGCCGACGCGCCGGAGTGGCTGCTTCAGCTTCCGCGGCGCGAGCTCACGTGGCGGGACCGCGCGTGGCGCGGACTCTCGCTCGCCTCGCAGCTTTCGGGAGTCTCGCTCCGCTCCCTGCTGCCCGAGGGCGATCTCGTGCACGCGACGAACTCCATCCTGCCCCACACCGGGAAAACCCCCACGGTGCTCACCGTGCAGGACGTCACCTTCTTGAGCCACCCGGAGCTCCACTCGAGGCTGAGCCGCTTCCATCTGCGCCGGATGGTGCCGCGAGCCTGCGGACGCGCCCGGCTGGTCGTCGTCCCCTCCCGGGCGACGGCCGAGGAGCTCAAGCGCCGCTCGAGCGTGGATGAGGCCAAGATTCGGGTCGTGCCCGACGGCTACGACGAGGCGCGATTCACCCCCTACGCGGGCCCCGACGACGCCGCGGTGCTCGAGCGTCATGGCGTGGACGGACCCTACGTGCTCTTCGTCGGGACCATCGAGCCCCGGAAGAATCTCGTGCGCATGCTGGAGGCCTTCGCGCGGGTCCGCCGCGAGGGGCTCCCGCACCGGCTCGCCCTGGCGGGGGGACTCGGCTGGGGCTACGAGCCGGTGATGGAGCGCCTCGCATCCCCCGACCTCGATGGAGGGGTCGTGCGGCTCGGGCGCGTCGCCGACGCGGATCTCCCGGCGCTCTATCGCGGCGCGGCCGCGTTCGTCTACCCGTCCTTGTTCGAAGGGTTCGGCCTGCCGGTGCTGGAGGCGATGGCGTGCGGCGTGCCGGTGGTCACCTCGAACGCCTCGAGCCTGCCGGAGGTCGCGGGCGAGGCGGCGTTGACCGTGCCGCCCCACGACGTGCCGGCGCTGGCGGCGGCAGTGCGGGCCGCGCTGACCGACGAGGGCCTCGCGCTGCGGCTTCGTGCCGCGGGTCCCATCCGGGCGGCGGGCTTCACGTGGAGCGGCACGGCCCGCGGGATGGCCGAGGTCTACCGGGAGGCGCTGGCCGTTGGCGCAGGCTGAGCCCATGCGGGCCGGGTCTGGCCGGGCGTCGGACCCGGCGGGAGTGGGTCGCCGCCTCGCGGCGAACACCCTGCACGCCGCTTCCGGGCGGATCCTCGGGGTCCTCCTCTGGTTGGTCTTCACGCCCCGAATCCTTCAATCGCTGGGCGTCGAGGGCTTCGCGATTTGGTCGCTCTTCCTCGCGCTCACGGGATACCTCTCGGCGCTCGACCTGGGGCTCGTGCAGAGCACCCTCCGGCATGTGGCGGCCGCCCGCGCGCGCGGATCCCACGAGGAGGCCGGCGCGTTCGCGACCCTCGGCGTCGTCGGCTTCCTCGCGCTCGGCGTTCTGTGGCTCGCGCTCCTGGCCGGGCTCCACGACTTCGCGCTTCGCGTGCTCCGCGTTCCTGCGTCTCAGGCCGCGGCCGCCCGGTTCGCGTTGGTCGCCGGGGGCGCGGCGTTCGCCCTGGCCGGAATCTCGAACGTCTTTATGGCGGTCGCGCAGGCGTACGGCCGGTTTGATCTCGCGAACTCCGTCGCCGTGACGATCAGCCTCTTCCAAGGCGCCGGCCTCCTCGTCGTGCTCTCCCATGGCTGGGGGCTCCGCGGGCTTGTGGCGAGCTTGTGCCTGGCGTTGTCCCTGGGCATCGGCCTGGCCGCGGCCGTGCTCGCGAAGAAGGTGCCCGAGTTTCACTGGAGCTCACCGCGCCGCTCCATGCCGCGCCTCCGCGAGGCCTTGTCGTTCGGCGGGACGATGCAGCTGGCCGGTATTTTCTCGGCGTTCCATCTCCAGCTCGACAAGCTCCTGCTCGCGGGCTTCATCGCCCTGGCGGCCGTCACCCCGTACGAGCTGGGGGCCCGTGTCGCGATTTCGGCGAGCACCTTCCCGCAATTGCTGCTGCTCGCCGTCCTCCCCGCCGCGGCCGCGTTTCACACCGAGGACGACCGTGCGCGCCTGCGAGAGCTGTACCGCAGGGGGGGACGTTACGTGCTCGGGGCGGGGGCGATCGCCCTTGCGATCCTCCTCGGCACCGCGGATCGACTCTTCGTAGCCTGGCTCGGGGCGGGCCACGAGGTTTCCGCCGGGGTGCTTCGGGCCCTCGCGATCGGATTCGCGGTCGCGCTCGCCACCGGCATGGGAACGAGCCTGGTGCGTGGTGTGGGGCGCCCCGATATCGAAGCGTGGTTCGCCGGGGTGGTCGCGGCCACGCATCTCGCGCTCAGCCTCTGGCTCGTGCCGGCGCTAGGGCTCCGCGGCGCGCTCCTCGCCTGGGTGGTTTCCAATACGGCGGGGGCCGCGTTTTTCCTGTGGCGCCTGAGCGGCCTGCTCCACTGGCACCGCCGCGAGGTGCTGGTCGAGCCGCACGTCGTGCCGGCCCTCGCCGCGACCCTCGGTTGGGCCGCCGCGGCGATGGCGGACAAGGCGCTCCCCGCCGCCGCCGGGCTCTCGGCCTGGCTCGCCGCGATGCTCCTCGGCGCGCTCGCCGCGACGGTCGTGATCGCCGTGCTGCTGGGGTCGCGCTATCTCGATCTGCGGGAGGTGCGGTCCCTCTGGCCTTCCCTCCGGAAAGCGAACGCGGCGTGAGGGTGACCTTCGTGCTGCCGGCCGCCTCCTTCACCGGCGGCGCCCGGGTGGTGTTCGAGTACGCAACCCGCTTGAAGGCGTTCGGTCACTCCACCTCGGTCGTGTTCCCGATGCTTCCGTACCGGTTCCGAGATTCGGCGAGGCGGTTCTCGGGCGTGCGCTCCTGGCTCGGGGGCATGAAGAACAACCTGCTCTACGGGCCCCGCCCACCGCGGCAGCCGATGCGGGGAGGCATCGTGATGGTGCCCAGGATCGCCGATCGGTTCCTGCCCGACGCCGACGCCGTGGTCGCCACGGCCTGGCCGACGGCGTATTCGGTCTTCCGGCTCTCCCCCGCGAAGGGCGCGAAGTGCTACCTCGTCCAGCACCGGGAGATCGACAGCGGCCTGCCGCGCGACGTGGACGGCACGTACCGCCTTCCGCTCTTCCGCATCGCGGGGTCGGAGTACACGGCGCGCCTCCTGCGTGAAACGGTCGGCGTCGAGGTGGACGCCGTGGTCCCGAACGGAGTGGACGTGGAGTTCTGGTCCGCCCGCCCGGAGCCGCCGCCGACCCGGTCCGGGGTGCTCATGCCGCACGCGCCCGGGGAGCGCAAGGGCGCGGCCGATGGATTCGCCGCATTCGAGCAGGTGCACCGTAGGTGTCCCGGCCTCGCGCTCCGCTGCTTCGGCCGGGAGCGCACCCCGGACGTGCCGGCGTTCGTGGAGTACGTTGAGAATCCGGACGACGATGCCCTTCGCAGGCTCTACGCCGAGGCCTCGGTCTTTCTCTTTCCGAGCCGGTACGAAGGCTACGGGCTCCCGCCGCTCGAGGCGATGACGGGAGGCTGCCCCGTGGTGGCGACGCGCGTCGGGGCGGTGCCCGATTTCTGCGTGGACGGCGTGAGCGGCGTCCTCGTCGAGCCCCGCGACGCGGACGGAATGGCTCGCGCCGTGCTCGCGCTGCTCGAGGACCGGGCGCGACGGGAGCGCTTGGGCGAGGGGGGGCGATCCCGGGCCCGCGCCTTCGACCTCGCGCTCGCGACGCGGCAGTTCGAGCGCGCCCTCGCCCGCGCCGTGCAACGCTCCGGCGGGAGCCGCTGACGCCATGCCGCTCAAGGCGGAGCGCTTCCTCGAGGCGGCCCGCGCGCGGCTCGAGCCGCTGCGCGGCACGTACATCTACGAGCCGATCTCGCGCGACCTGCTGGCCAAGACCGAGCAGGTCGACTCGGGCTACGGGCGTTGGCTCGCCGCCCTCCTGCCGTACCTGGCGGTGGAGTGCGGCGTCGCGGGGAAACCGCGCGTGCTCGACTTCGGGTGCGGGTCGGGGGAGCTGACGGTGCTGATGAACACCCTGGGCTTCGAGGTCACCGGGCTCGACCTCCACGAGGAACACCTCGCGCTCGCGCGGATCCTGGCCGCCGAGAACGGCGTCTCCGGGGAGCGCTTCGTGCTGCACCGAGGCGGGCCGCTCCCTTTCGCGGACCGGTCGTTCGATCTCGTCACGCTGTTCGTCGTGCTGGAGCACCTGAGCGACCCGGTGCTCGATCTCGTGATCCCGGAGCTCCGCCGCGTCTGCTCCGGCGGGCTTTTCATTCAGGTGCCGAACCGGCTTCAAACCCGCGACGATCACACCGGGCTCGCGTTCGTGCCGTGGATGCCCCGCTGGCTCGCCGCCCGGTACGTGGGTTTGCACGGCCCGCGCCACCGGTACGCGATTTCACGCGACGGGAGCTGGGACGTTACCTACCGGACGTTCGGGGCGATCCGGCGTACATTCGAAAGGCACGGCTTGAGCGTCCGGTTCGTCCCAGACGCGCTGGTCTATCCCCCGCTCGATGTGGCGCGGCCGCTCCTCCAACCCCCGGAGGGCACCCCGGGGTGGAAACGCCTGGCCCACCGCGCGGCGCGAGGGGCGATACGGGTCCTGCTCGGCGGCGAGCCGCCCCCGCAGGCGTGGTATCCCTACTTGAACTTGCTCGCGACCGCGCGGCGGGCGCCCGCCCACGACGCCGCCGCGAAAGCGATCCCCACGAGGACGTAGAGCAGATCGAGCAGCTCCTCGTCCCCGAAATTCCACTCCATGAGACCCGAGACCAAAAACCCCGCGAGGGCGGCCGAGACGCCGAGCGAAATCGCCGGGCCGAGGCCCTCCCCCGACTCTCCGGCCTTGCGCGAGGATAGGAAGCCCTCCGAGGCCGCCCGCATGAGCCCGGTCAAAACGAACCCAAGGGCGGCCAGCCCGACGATCCCCATGGAGGCCGCGACTTGGAGATACGTGTTATGCAGATGTCCCGCGGGCTCGACCGCTGCCGGCGATTTGTACTTTTCATAGATCGAGTGAAGGTCCTGTAATCCGACGCCGGTCCAAGGATGGTCGCGCAGCATCCGAACGCCGGCTTTCCACATGTGGATCCGCTCCGTGTTCCAGGGGCTTTGCCGGTCGAAGATGCTGAACGCGCGCGCGTGGTAGGCGCCGGGCAGTAACGCCGCGAGCATCAGGACGGCGGCGCCGAGGGCGGGAAGCCATCGAGCGCGCGTGCAGGCCACGATGACCGCGAGCGCCGCGATCGTGCCGATCCAGGCGCTCCTCGTATAGGTCCCCGCGAGCGCGGGGAGAAGCACCCCGAGAGCAAGGAGCGCGCCCGCCCGCCAGCGTCCCTCGCAACGGATCGCGATCGCGCCGGCGAGGGAGGAGAGGAGGAGCGCCTGCCCGCCGAAGGTGAGCGGATGCCCGACCGCCCCCTTGACGCGATTCGGAAACTCGGGGCCCTGCGCGACGAATCGCGCGAGCGCGTAGACCGCGGCCAGGCCGGCCGAGGCGAGGAGCACCGCAATCGCGCGCCGCGCGAGCTTCTCGTCCCGCGCGTGATGGGCGGCGACGGGGACGAGCAGGAGCAGGAATCCCTTGAGAACCCGGGGCCAACTCGCGCCGGGGTCGAGCGCGAAGAGGGAGACGAGCGCCAGGGCGGCGATCCAGGCGATCGCCGGAAGATCGACCGGGGTGCGAATCCACGGAGGCCCGTGCGGAAGAAGCCAGAGAAGAACCGTGAGCGCGACGCAGAGGACGAGCGCGACGGACATCGGGGCCACGGACCAGGGGAGCGCGACGGCAAGGAGGAGAAAGGAGAGGGCGGACGCTTTGCTCAGGGCGTCAACCACCGTTCATGGCCTCGCGATATGCCTCCATCGTAAGCTCCGCGGTGCGCTCCCACGAGAACGCCCGGGCCCGCGCGATCCCGCGCCGGACGAGGTTCTCGCGCCGCGCGCTGTTCTGGAGCAGATCGGTCATCGCCTCGGCCCAGACCTCGGGCTCGCTCGGCGGGAGGAGCGCGGCGGCGTCGCCGAGCGTTTCTTTGAGCGCGCCCGCCGAAGAGGAGAGCACGGGCGTTCCGCACGCCATCGCCTCGAGGGGAGGGAGCCCGAATCCCTCATCCAGCGAGGGCTGCACGTACAGCGCGGCTCCGGAATAGAGAAGCGCGAGATCGTCGTCGTTGTTCAGCGGGCCCGAGAAATGGATGCACGTGGATACCCCGGCGCGCACGGCGCGCTGAGCGAGCGGATGGCCGAGCCGCCACGGCGGGCCGGAGAGCACGAGCGGAAGCCTCTCGGAGCGCGGCAGACGCTCGAGCGCGTCGATCAGGAGCGCGAGATTCTTGTGCTTCTTCCGGGCGCCGACATACAGAAAATACGCCGAGGGGAGCGCTCGCTCGCGCAAGAAGCGATCCGCATCCTCCGTCGATCTCCGGGTGAACTCCTTCGAGATCCCGAGCGGCACGATGCGCACCCTGTCCCTCGGCACGCCCAGGATCTCCATCACGTCGTTCTTCACGTGGGTCGAGTCCACGAGGACGATGCGCGCCTTCCGCACGGCGGCGCCCGCGATCGTGCGCGCGTAGATGCCGGCGCCTGCCGGGAAGAACCTCGCGAACCGGACGTGGATCAGATCGTGCACGGTCACGATGGCCGGGCAATGGATCGGCAGGGGGAGGGTGTAATGGGGCGAGTGGTAGAGATCGACGCGGGCCCGGCGGGCGGCGCGCGCGAGAAGCCAGTGTTCGGATACGGAGTACTTCCCCGCGCTGACCTTGACCTCCTCCGCCGGCGAGCCCGCGGAGGCGATCGCCCCGAGATCCTGCTCGAGCAGAAAGACGACGAACCGGTGCCCATCCTTCCGCTCGAAGAAGACGGTGAGAAGGTTGCGGATGTAGGTCCCGATTCCTCCGTCGCGCAGCTTCCGCGCGTCCACGCCGATTCTCAACGACGCCCTCCCGGCCCGGGGGAGCTCCTCACCGGACGCGCGACGAACAGGTACTGATACACCGTGAACGGCTTCAGCAAGCCGAGCGAGCACACCACGAGCGCGTCGTAGAGCCGGTTTCGACTCCGATTCTCGGAACGCCGGAGGATCTCGTAGCCGGTCTCGGCCAGCATCTCGCGCATTGTATGCAGGGTGAAGAAGCGCAGGTGGGACCGGTCGAGGATTCCCGACTCCTCATACTCGAATCGGTCGGCGACGAGGGACCAGAGCGGCCTCAGGTGTCGGAGGTTGGGCAGACTCACAACGAGGACGCCCTTCGGGTCGAGGAGCCGGCGAAGCTCACGAAGGACCGCCCACGGATCGCGCGTGTGCTCGAGGATGTCGGCGCAGAGGATGCAATCGAAGTAGCCGTCGGGCGCCGGAACCGTGCAGGTCTCGACGTCTCCGCTGAGAACCCGGTCGAGCCGGGGGCCCGCGACCTGCGAGGCCCGCTCCGTCCCCTCGATTCCCCACGCCTCGGCAATCTCCAGGCGATCTTTGGCGGCTCGGGCCGTGGCGCCCGTGCCACAACCGACGTCGAGAAGCCTCCGGGTCCCTCGGGGTATGAGCGCCAGGACGTCCTCGCGAACGAGATCGAAGTACCCGGCGGGCTTATCGGCGTACAGGGATGGACTCGTCATCTCCCTATCGGTCGTCGCGTCCACGTGGAGCCTCCGGTCACGCTCGCTCCCGGCGCCCCACGAAGCGAGCCCCGGAGTCTATCACGCGGCCCCACGCGCGGGCGCACGCGAGTCCGCGCGAATCGCCCAGAAAACACCCCACACGTACGCGAACACGAACGCGGTGGTCACATCGGCCAGGGAATAGTTCGTGACCAGGATCACCAGCACCTGAACCGTCGCCGCGATCGCGGCGATCGCCCAGGTCCGAACGAGCCACGAGGAATCCTCCTCGGCGACCCGCTTCGCCGCTCGGACCAGAGTCCAGAGCAGGAATCCGAAGGCGGCCAGACCTGGGATGCCGAGCTTGAGCCAGATGAGAAGGTAGTAGTTGTGAATGAACCACTGCTCCTGGGTCCTGCCCACGAGGGAGTCCCGATTGAGGATGGCGTAGCCGAATCCCTTCCCGATGACCGGAGACTCAAGCGCGACGTCGACGGCGCGCCCGTACTCGACCAGGCGGAACACGTTGGAGGCGGTCGCGCCGCTCATCTCGGTCGAGAAGGAGGCGCCGAATCTCCTACCCACCGAGGATAGTAGATCCCCTTTGCCGAAATAGAGAACCGAGAGCCCCAGGGTCACCACAAAGACCGCCAGGAGAGCTGGGAGCGCCAGGAGGCGGCGTGAACGGGTCTTGGGCTCGAAGCGCCCCAGGTTGCGCCAGCACAGGATCGTGGATGCGAGGAGCCCGGCGATGAATCCGAACCAGTACCCGCGGGTGAAGGAGAAGAGAAGGTGCGCGAGCATGGGGACCATGCCGAGAAGGCACAGCACGCGAATCTTTCTTCTCGGGGCAAGGAGAGCCGCCGTCCAGAGCCCGACGGCGACGATCCCCGTCACGGTCGTGAAGTAGATGCCCCCCAGCCGCTGGCGGTAGATCTGCAGCATGGTCAGGCCGAACGCAGTGTGGATCAGGCCGATCGCCACCAGGGCGAGCCCCGCGTAGGCGGCGCTCTTCCGGCCGTAGACCTGGATCATCCCGAGCCCCAACGCCGGCCAGAGCGCGGCTGCGAGCTCGAGGCCCAGATACCGAAGATTGTTTCCGTGAACCAGGCCGACGACGACCCCGAGGGCGCAGGCGCCGAGCCAAACCGCGAGCCCCAGCGCCATCCCGGAAGGAGGATGGGTCCAGCCCCTCCAGGCGCTGCGCCAGATCAAGAGGAGGGCGGTCCAGGCAAGCCACGTGCAGACGACGGTCATCTCCAGAGTGAGGTGGCCGGTCTTGTAGTCGACGAACGTGGCCAGCAGGACGGTGACGACAAATGTCGCCCGGATGTCGAGGAGCGACCAGACGCCGAGGGCGGCCACCCCCCCCAGCAGGAGGAGAAGCCACCAGGCGCCGGTCGCCAGGGACCCGATCAACACGGCGGGCGCGAGAGCCGCCGC